>NZ_JBXARK010000002.1:691702-752093 GCF_058808175.1 Flavobacterium sp. GW821-FHT11G01
CCTGCATTGGCACAAGATTGAGAAGCTACAAACAAACCGCTTGTTTTTGTATAGGTCACTGTTCCGGCGCAATTATCTGTAGCCACGGGTGCCTGACTTTGTGCAGCTGTTAATCCTTGTGTGTCGCTGCATTGCAAAGTTACGTTCAGGGCAGTAGCTGCTGTTATCCATGTTGGAGCGGTATTGTCCTCAATGGTTATTACCTGAGTAAAGATTGTGGAAGTATTGTTGCAAACATCTTTGGCAATCCAGGTATTGGTATAGGTTCCTGCATTGGCACAAGATTGAGAAGCTACAAACAAACCGCTTGTTTTTGTATAGGTCACTGTTCCGGCGCAATTATCAGTAGCCACGGGCGCCTGACTTTGGGCAGTTGCCAATCCTTGTGTATTGCTGCATTGCAAGGTTATGTTCAGGGCAGTAGCCGCAGTGGTCCATGTTGGAGCAGTATTGTCTTCAATGGTGATTATTTGTGTGAAAGTTGTTGAAGTGTTGTTACAAACATCTTTGGCAATCCAGGTATTGGTATAAGTTCCTGCATTTGAACATGTTTGAGAAGCCACAAACAAACCGCTTGTTTTAGTATAGGCCACTGTTCCACCGCAATTATCGGTAGCCACGGGTGACTGACTTTGGGCAGTTGTCAGTCCTTGCGTGTCGCTGCATTGCAAAGTAACGTTCAGGGCAGTAGCCGCAGTTGACCATGTTGGAGCGGTATTGTCCTCAATGGTTATTGTTTGCGTGAAAATTGTGGAAGTATTGTTGCAAACATCCTTGGCAATCCAGGTATTGGTATAGGTTCCTGCATTGGCACAAGATTGCGAAGCCACAAACAAACCGTTTGTTTTGGTATAGGTGACTGTTCCGGCGCAATTATCGGTAGCCACGGGTGCCTGACTTTGGGCAGTTGCCAATCCTTGTGTATTGCTGCATTGCAAGGTTACGTTCAGGTCAGTAGCCGCAGTCGTCCATGTGGGAGCAGTATTATCTTCAATGGTGATTGTTTGCGTAAAAATTGTTGAAGTGTTGTTGCAAACGTCTTTGGCAATCCAGGTATTGGTATAGGTTCCTGCATTGGCACAAGACTGAGAAGCCACAAACAAACCGCTTGTTTTGGTATAAGTCACTGTTCCGGCGCAATTATCGGTAGCCACGGGTGCCTGACTTTGGGCAGTAGTCAATCCTTGCGTGTCGCTGCATTGCAAGGTTACGTTCAGGGCAGTAGCCGCAGTTGTCCATGTTGGAGCGGTATTGTCCTCAATGGTGATTGTTTGCGTAAAAATTGTTGAAGTGTTGTTGCAAACGTCTTTGGCAATCCAGGTATTGGTATAAGTTCCTGCATTGGCACAAGACTGAGAAGCCACAAACAAACCGCTTGTTTTGGTATAGGTTACTGTTCCGGCGCAATTATCGGTAGCCACGGGCGCCTGATTTTGGGCAGCTGTTAATCCTTGTGTATCGCTGCATTGCAAAGTTACGTTCAGGGCAGTAGCCGCAGTTGTCCATGTTGGAGCTGATGTATCCTGAATCGTAATTGTATGTGATTTTGTTATTGTACCACAACTTGTAACAACTTTAAAAGTTCTCGTAACGACTATCGGACATGTGCCTGTGGCAGTATCTATATAAGATAATGTATAGCTTCCAATACTTGCACTGTTCGATATAGAACCTCCGGCTGTAGTCAATTGGGCCAAAGTTATAGTGGTATCAGTAGTTTTATATGGTAATCCAGTGATTGCTGCAGTAGCACATCCTGAAATAATTGCATCTTGAGGTGCTATTAATGCAGCAGCCGGACTAATTGTAACTGTTGACGAAGCTGAGGTTAGTTCACAATTTGTTGAACCATTTTTAACTTTTACTTTATAAGCCCCGCTTGAAGTAACAACTAGCGTTGAATTTGTTTCTCCGGGAATTACGGCATTATCTTTATACCAAACATAAGTTGGAGAAGCCGCATTTGTATTTGCTGTTAATGTAGTTGAACCACATGCTGTTAATGTCCCGGTTATGGTTGGTAAACATGGAACAAAATAGTTTGGAGTCGTTATTGTTTTTGAGTCATTAGCGCAAGCAGAATTTTTATAATTAAAAGTTGAAGAGCTAACAGTTTGATTACCACAAGCACTTCCGGTAGGAGTAAGTTGATAATTTAATGTTATAGTTTCACTATTTAAAAAATCGGTATTCCATGTAATAACTTGTCCGGCCGCTGTTGCTGTTCCTTTTGTCGTGGTTATAGAACCTATTGTAAAACCAGCTATAACAGTTTCCTTTTCAACCAAAGTCTGTGCTACCCAGGATAATTGTGTTGCAATCTGATTGTATATAGCAGTTAAATTTGCTCCGCTTTGCGTAATATAAGCGGCACTGCCTTGTATTTGGTCTAAAGTATATTTTGCTATATTTTGCTCGCTATTGTTAGTATTAATATTTCCATCAATTCCTCCAAATAGACCAACGGCAAATACCTGATTGTTATATACAACGCTCGATTTTGTAGTTGTTTTTGCATTTGTAGATGCATTTATAGCATCTGTAACGCATTGAGATGTTTTGCTAAAATTACAACTTGTACCTCCATTTGTACCAGTTCTGTTTGTTACTCCATCTGTCAATACAATTATGCTTCTTCCTGTACTGCAATCAAATCGTCCATTTGTTTCTAATTCGGTTTCAGCTCGTACAATTCCTGAATAGATATTGGTATAATCAGTAGCTTGAAGACTGTTAATTTGGGCTTTTATATTCGTTACACCAGTAGCATCAAGATAAGTAAGTCCTATTTTTAAAGAAGCTGAGGTACTATAGGCTACAATCGCAATTCGATTTTGCGGATTAACCTTAGCCTGATCAACAAATGCAATTGCAGCATCTTTGGCATAATCCATTGATGTTTTTAAATCTCCATCAATAGTATTTGACATACTTCCGGAAATATCAATTGCCAGAATTATATCAGAATTTCTAGTTGTGGGATTTGCTCCAGTTATATCTAATTTTACATCTAAAACTCCACAATTACTAGCATTGGCAGTGACTGTCTTTGTAGTTGTGATAGTTTGGCCTAGAACAATAGAGGATGAAAATAGAAAGAATGCAATGAAGCATAATTTTTTTGCATCTTGAAAATAATTGCTGAAATTGAGTAATGTTTTTTTCATTTTGAAATTATTTTAAGTACTAACAGATGGAAATTGAAAGTTTAATCATTAACAGGATTAATGACAAGAGTGTGTAAAACTGTATCGGACTGAGTAGAACAGTTTTTAGATTTGGCGATAACCTGATCACATGACCACTTGTTAGCTGTGGTACCGGCAGGAACAGTTACATGAATATAAAAATTGTAGGATTGGCCTGGATTGACCGTAATTTCACTGATTTTATTTTTTGCCGAATTAATAAAATCGGTTTTAATCGAAATATTACCAGATGTTGAACTTCCATCAGTATTACTACAAGTGGTATTTACATTGGAAATTTCTAAAGTATAAGTATCTGTTGATGATCCGTTATTCGTTAAGATCATCGAATAATAAGTTCCGTCCAAAGGAGTACTTCTAATATTCCTGTTATTTTCTGCAATCAAAGTTGCATTGCAAGAACCAGATTGTGCAAACGAAATTGTCGTAATTAAACAAAACAGTATAGAAAAAATGTTTTTTTCGAAGATATTTTTTTTGAAGGAAAAAATAAACTTACAATTGCTTACAAATTTTACTGCTTTTTCAAGAGTAGTTTTAGTTTTCATAACTTAGGGATTTTGTTTAAGGTATTTGCTAAATTTTAACACAATCAAAGTTATATAGAGTGTTTTATTTTGATTTTTTTTCTCTGTAACTAACCTAAAAACTCGTTGAAATGACTTTTTTTTGTTAAATAATGATAGAAAAAACATTTTTTTATGTCATTTTTAACAAATAAAAAATCACTGTTTTTTTACTTTTTTACTGCAAAAAGTAAATTTTACAATATTGTAAATAATTAATAATCAGTTATTTAGTTGAATTTTTAATGATTTGAATAAATCGACTAAGTGAATGTTTTAATGGATGAAGTACACTTTTTTTAAAAAATATTTATTTTGATTTTTAATTTTAATGTTTATAGCGCCATCTTTTTTCTTGTTAATTTTTTAGACTAAATGTTAACAGAAATAAAAAAGTGAGAACTATTAAAATTTCTTTTGTAAATTAGAACTTCAATAAATCAGAACTTCTTTTTTGATGTTTCTAAATAACTTCAGCCTATGAAAAATTTAATTTTAATACGTCATGCTAAATCAAGTTGGGAAGCACCATTAAAAGACTTTGACAGACCTTTAATGAAAAGAGGAATTTTAGATGCGCATGATGTATCGGCCAATATTTCAAAATTTCTTCCAAAAACCTACATAATATGGAGTAGTACTGCAGCGCGTGCATCAGAAACTGCTCTAATTTTTGCCCAAAATATTTCATATCCTATTGAGAGTATCGTTTATAAAGACGATCTTTATACTTTTGATGAAAGACAGCTCGAAAAGGTTATTAAATCATGTGATAATAGTTTCGAAAGCGTTATTCTTTTTGGACATAACGAGGCTATTACAAATTTTGTTAATAAATTTGGGGATGTTTTTATCGAAAATGTCCCGACTTCAGGTTTTGTATCATTGCAATTTGATAGTGAAAGCTGGGATAACATAAATAAAGGCAAAACACATAAAACAATTTTCCCCAAAGATTTAAAATAAATAAAGTGTACGAACAGAAATATATCGATAGAGAAAAAAGTTGGTTAGCGTTTAATGCAAGAGTGCTTCAGGAAGCAGCAGATAATACAGTACCACTTTTAGACAGGTTGCGTTTTGTTGGAATTTTTTCGAACAATTTAGATGAGTTTTTTAGAGTTCGTTACGCCGCAATCCGTAGATTAAGCCTTTCAGGAATTTCTGGCGAAAAATATTTAGGAGGCGTTTCTGCCCATCAATTAGTAAAAGATATTACTGAAATTGTTATTCAGCAACAATCTGAAAGTCTTCGTATTTTAGGTAATATTGAAGCCGAATTGGAAGCTGAAAACATATTTATTATCAATGAAGATCAAATTACACAAGACCAGGAAAGATTTTTGAAAGACTTTTTTATTCAAAAATTAAGTCCGGAATTAGTGACTATTATCTTGAATGATCTGGCAGAATTTCCAATTCTTAAAGATACTTTAGGATATTTAGCCGTGCGATTGGAGATGAACCAAAATGATGAAGTCCGTTACGCTGTTATCGAAATTCCTAAAACAATAAACAGGTTTGTCGTCCTGCCATCGCATGATGATAAACATTATGTTATTTTAATTGATGATGTAATTCGTTATAATCTGAAGAACATTTTCAATATTTTCGATTATAAGAGTGTTTCGGCACATATGATCAAAATTACCAGAGATGCCCAGTTGGATATCGATAGTGATTTGAGCAAAAGTATGCTTGAAAAAATTGCAACTTCAGTGAAAGACAGAAGAATAGGGGAACCAGTTCGTTTTATTTATGATAATTTAATTGAAGAGGATACATTGCGTTTTTTCTTGGATAAAATGAAAATTGTAGAAACCGATAGTATAATCCCGGGAGGAAGATACCATAATCGTCGTGATTATATGAATTTTCCAAATTTAGGAAGATATGATTTGCTCTATAAAACCAACGATCCATTACCAATTCCAGGATTGAGTTTAGGCGGAAGTATTTTGGAAAAAATAAATAAAAAAGATTATTTATTACACGCTCCATATCAGTCATTTTCCTATTTGACAAAATTTTTACGTGAAGCTGCTTTAGATCCAAAAGTAACCAGTATAAAAATTACTTTATATCGTTTGGCTAAGAATTCGCAAATTATCAGTTCTTTGATCAATGCTGCTAAAAATGGTAAAAAAGTAACGGTTCAAATCGAACTTCAGGCGCGTTTTGATGAAGCAACCAATATCTCGTATGCCGAGCAAATGCAGACAGAGGGTATTGAACTTATTTTCGGAATTAAAGGATTAAAAGTTCATAGTAAAATATGTGTAATTGAAAGGGTTGAAGACGGAAAAACAAGACGTTACGGATTTATATCAACCGGGAATTTCAACGAGTCTACAGCAAAAATTTATACTGATGTAACACTTTTCACTTGTCATCAGGGAATTTTGAAAGACATTTCTAAAATATTCGAATTTTTCGATATTAATTATAGAGTACACCGATACAAACATTTAATTGTATCGCCACATTATACAAGAACCAAATTTGTCAAACTGATAGATCGTGAAATTCTACACGCACTTGCAGGTAGAAAAACGCATATTAAGCTTAAAATGAACAGTTTATCTGATTTTAAAATGATCGATAAACTATACGAAGCAAGTAACGCAGGAGTAAAAATTCAGTTACAAGTTAGAGGAATTTGTTCTTTGATTCCGGGAATTCCTGGAATGAGCGAAAATATAGAAGCTATAAGTATTGTAGATAATTATCTGGAACATTCAAGAGTTTATATTTTTGGAAATGCCGGTTTAACCGAAGTTTATATTTCATCGGCCGATTTTATGACCAGAAACCTGGATGGAAGAGTCGAAGTTACTTGTCCAATTTATGATTTGGAAATTAAAAAAGAACTTATAGATAATTTTAATATTGCATGGAAAGGGAATGTTAAAGTGAGATATCATTCCTATAAACTAGATAATAAATACAAGCCCAGAAATCATCATGCCCCATTTAGAGCTCAGCTTGAAACCTATAAATATTACCAAAATAAAATTGCGGTATTAGAAGAGGTTCCGCAGAAAATAAATTAATAAAAACCAAAATCAATTTCAAATCATAAGTGAGCATGATTAATATTAAGAAATTTGCAGCAATAGATATCGGATCAAATGCCATGAGGCTGCTAATATCGAATGTTGTAGAACAAGAAGGCAAAGAACCACAATTTAATAAAAGTTCCCTTGTTCGTGTGCCAATTCGTTTGGGACAAGATGCCTTTACTGTAGGTGAAATTTCAGAAGAAAATATAGATCGAATGGTTGATGCCATGAAAGCATTCAACCTTTTGATGAAAGTACATAAAGTAGAACGTTATATGGCATTTGCAACTTCGGCAATGCGTGAAGCTTATAACGCTAAAGAAGTTGTCGCTTTGATTAAGAAAAAAGCCGACATAAAAATCGAAATTATTGATGGTAAAAAAGAAGCGGCAATTATTGCTTCTACAGATTTACATCATTTATTAAAAACAGATGAGACTTATTTATTTGTAGATGTGGGCGGTGGAAGTACCGAATTCACATTATTCTCTGACGGAAAAATGATTAATTCAAGATCGTTTAAAGCTGGAACAGTGCGTTTGTTAAACGATATGGTTTGCGATGTCGTTTGGGATGAAATCGAAAAATGGATAAAAACCAATACTGCAGACTATGAAGAAGTAACGCTGATTGGTTCTGGTGGAAACATCAATAAATTGTTCAAAATGTCTGGAAAACAGCAGGAAAAACCGCTTTCCTACATTTATATCAATTCACAATATGCATTCTTAAATTCCTTGACGTACGAACAAAGAATTGCCGAATTAGGGCTTAACTCTGACCGTGCCGACGTAATTATCCATGCAACAAGAATTTATCTTAACGCAATGAAATGGAGTGGAGCACGTCAAATTTACGTTCCAAAAATTGGACTTTCTGATGGTATTGTAAAAGCAATGTATTACGGTAAAATTTAATTTTACCCTAGTTTTTTTGCCACAAATTCCACAAATTTTCACGAATTAATTTTTGATATTTTGAATAAAAATTAGTGAAAATTACTGAAATTGCTTCGCCAGTTCGCTATCGCTCGGGTCGTGGCAAACTCTTTTTTAATATTAAAACTGATTTTCAATGAATAAAACCAGACTCGAAGCTTTTAGTGATGGAGTTTTAGCAATCATCATAACGATTATGATTTTAGAAATTAAAGTGCCACACGGTGAAGAATTTGCCGACTTAAAACCGCTTATCCCTAAATTTCTAAGTTATATTCTGAGTTTTATTTATGTTGGAATTTACTGGAACAATCACCATTATTTAATTCATAGCTTGACCAAAATGAACGGAAAAATTCTTTGGGCAAATTTACATTTACTTTTTTGGTTGTCTTTAATTCCGGTTGCAACAGGTTGGATGGGAGAGCATAATTTTGCAAAAGCTTCAATGGCTTTGTATGGTATTGTATTGTTATTAAGTTCTATATCTTATTTTATTTTACAGCGAATTATAATTGTTAATGAAGGAAAAAATTCATTATTAGCCAAAGTTATAGGACGGGATTTAAAAGGACACGCATCCTCTGTTTTATATATCTTAGGAATAATTGCTTCTTTTTACAATGAATGGATTTCCGGTGCTGCTTATTTTACTGTAGCTATGTTATGGCTTATACCTGATAAAAGAATCGAAAAGGCTTTTACCTCAAAAGATTGATTTTTGGAATAAAAAAAGGGTAAGTAATCTCCAAAAAAAGAGTAACAAGAATAAAAAATACTAAGTATGCAAATCCAATCCAAATGTAGAACGTAAAAGTTCAATATTCGGGTTGATTTCTAATAAACGATTGTAACGATCCTGGTCATTAAAACTTCTTTTGGTTTCTATGGCTTCATTTACAATAATTTCAATCGTAATGTCGTGATTGTGCAAATGCCCTCTCAAATGCCCTAAAAGTCCGTTTAACTGACTTTCAAAATCTAATTTAGAACCTTCGTTTGGCAATTCAAGTGTAATTGCTGTACCGTTTAATTTAGGGTCGTTAATTAATAATAACGATTCCATGATTTTAAAACCTTTTTCGCCCAAACGTTGCGCATATTTATTCCACTGTACCAACATTTCTGTTTCTGTAAAATCTTCCGTAGGTAAAACAGAAGTAGGTTTTACATAAGATTTATTGCTTTCCTCCATTTCTTTTTTCGCACGAATACTCGCGAGAGAAAAGGCAGAAACCTTTTTAGGTTGATTTTCGGTCGAGATATTTTG
Source organism: Flavobacterium sp. GW821-FHT11G01 (assembly GCF_058808175.1). Classification (NCBI taxonomy): domain Bacteria; kingdom Pseudomonadati; phylum Bacteroidota; class Flavobacteriia; order Flavobacteriales; family Flavobacteriaceae; genus Flavobacterium; species Flavobacterium sp. GW821-FHT11G01. Next base: position 700,748 of record NZ_JBXARK010000002.1, read on the forward strand.
ATTTTCAACAGCTGGAGAAACAGGATTTTCAGCTTTTGGAGTTGAAACTATTTCTTCTTTTTGTGAAGTTAAAGCTTCAGAAGAATTTTTTGAAGTTTCACTTTGACTTTCGACATTCGACTTTTGACTTTTGACTTCAACTATAGAATATCCTCCATTTTTAAAATAAGTAGGCGGAATTATAAATTGCTCAACTTTTTTTTTTCTCCATCAAAGTTGATAGAGGCTAATTGCATCAGGCATAATTCGACTAAAAGGCGCTGATTTTGACTTAGTTTGTATTTTAAATCACAGTCGTTAGCAATGTCAATTCCCTTTAATAAAAAGTCCTGAGAACATTTTTGCGCTTGCACACCATACATTTGTTGCGCTTGCTCACCAACTTCAAGTAAACTTAAAGTCGCTGGAGTTTTACTAACTAATAAATCTCTGAAATGGGAAGCCAGACCAGCAATAAAATGGTGTCCGTCAAAACCTTTTGCCAGAATATCATTGTAAGCCAATAATAGTTCCGGAATTTTATTTTCTAAAAGTAAATCAGTAATGCTAATGTAAGTTTCGTAATCTAAAACGTTTAGATTTTCAGTTACAGCCTGACGTGTTAAATTAGTTCCGCAATAGGAAACTACACGATCAAAAATAGACAAAGCGTCACGCATTGCACCATCTGCTTTTTGAGCAATAATGTGCAAAGCATCGTCTTCAAAATTAATTCCCTGACTTTGTGCAACATCAGCTAAATGTTCTTTAGCATCTTTTACAGTAATTCTTTTGAAATCAAATATCTGGCAACGAGATAAAATCGTTGGAATAATTTTATGTTTCTCTGTTGTTGCTAAAATGAAAATAGCATGTTTTGGCGGTTCTTCTAATGTTTTCAAAAAAGCATTAAAAGCTGCCGAAGACAACATATGAACCTCGTCAATAATATAAACTTTGTATTGCCCGGTTTGTGGCGGGATTCGAACCTGATCAATAAGGTTACGAATATCATCAACCGAGTTGTTTGAAGCAGCATCTAACTCAAAAACGTTAAAAGCAAAATCTTCATTTGGATCGTCATATCCAGGCTGATTTATTTTACGTGCCAAGATACGTGCGCAGGTCGTTTTTCCAACTCCACGCGGTCCGGTGAATAAAAGTGCAGAAGCAAGATGGTTGCTTTCTATAGCATTTAGCAAAGTGTTAGTAATGGCTTTCTGACCTACAACATCCTTAAAGGTTTGTGGGCGATATTTACGAGCCGATACTACAAATTGTTCCATATTCTTTTTTATTCGATAGCAAATATAGGGTATAATTTAATGATTTAAAAATTTAAAAATTGAAAGATTTTAAGTGTTTTGAATATCAGAAAGTAAGGTCTTATATTTAAACTTTACACTTCGAAATAAGGAATAATAGTCTTGTAAAAATGAATTCTAAATTACTTCGAAGCATCTTTTTTTTCCTGAAAATTATTTTTTCTAAGATTCATTCCATAAGTGTAATTTGTAGAAAGAATTACATCGTTGCAATCAAAATGTTTTATCACTCCATTTTCTTGCAAGGCTACAACCCAGCAAGTATTTTGATGCATTCCGTAATCGATAAGAAAAATAGCCTGACCCGTTCCAAGCGGTGTTTCAACTAATATAGAAGGTTTTAATTGATGTATCATGATTTATAAATTTTTTATAAAAATACATTTACTTAGAAATAAGGTAGTTATATGATTACGGGAATGCTTTACAGAATTAAGGTAAGTGTCGACATAAATAATATTTGTTATAATTTATTGAATTTCAATCATGAACCTATTTAAAAATTAAATTAGATCAAAAATTTTTGTAATAAAGAAATTACTATTTTTAATCCGAAAACGAATTCAATTTTATCAAAAACTAAATATTTTAAGAATCAATGAACGCAAAACAAATAGTTAAATTAAGTAACATCATCGGAATCACTTCAATACTTTTATTAGTTTATTGGGTGTTTACTTTTATAATGATTCAGGTTTTTGGGTTAAAAGTTTTTAGAGAAAATATGACTGAAACTTTTTACTTAAGTGTTTTAGGAATTCTTGCACTAATGTCTGGTTCGCTGATAATTAATTTAATGTTTAATTTGACCAGAATTGCTGAAAAACATAATCTGGATGAGATAAATAATAAGTCAAGCAGATTTAGATTTATTACTTTACTATTAATTTTTCCATTGATTACATTAATTCTCTTTGGTGGTGATTATTTGACTTCGAGCAAAAAAGAAAAAATGTTAATTGAATCTGCGAAATCAATAGTGAGTAACAATAAAGCTAACAATGATAAATTAATAAATTATACTTTTTCTAAAAAATATCTAAAGGAGACCGCAGATGCCTTAAAAATATTATCAAGCACTGACAAAAATTTTCCAAGCGTAACATTAATTGTTAAGGATTCGCTTAAAGGTTCTCCAGTTTATTTGGGTTTTAATTCTTATTTCAGAGAGAGTATAAAGGAAGAAATTCAACCACAAAAAGCAGATTATATTTATGAAACAACTCAAGAAGAAAGAGATTATTTAAATAGTGTTTTTGATAAAAACAATGATGAGCTCAGGTATAGTTCTCATGATGGAAATTATGAATTATTTTATCCGTACAAAAAAAACGGAAAAAAAATAGTGTTGTATTTTTCAGAACAACAGCGTTACGGTAAAATAGGAAGTTAACTAATTATGTATATGAAAAACGTAATTATTTTAACGACATTTTTTCTTTTGCAAAGTTTAAATCTTTTTGCTCAGGATGAATCTGAAATTAATCAAAAGTGGATACAGCTAAAAAATCAATTTAAACAGAAAACAGAGTTGGTTATTGAACTCACATCTAAACTTCAAAACTCAAAAAAAATAGATAAAAAGGAATTAGAAGAAACTGCATTTTACGCCAAGGAATTCAATAAGGTATGTGAGAATAAAGTATTGAACAAGGATACAGTTGGCAAAGTAAAACAAGCAAATGATGTATTGAATACTCATTTGGTAAGAACTTTAGTTAATTTAGAGTTTGATTTTAAACTCAAAAGCCAGGAAACAATACTTTTATTATCTGATCAATTAGCAGCTATTGAAAATCAAATTTTTATTGAAACTAAAAAATATAATGAAGTTTGTATAAAACGAAATAGAAAAGAACTTATGTTCGAAACTCGTGATAAAGATGCTTCACCTTCTATAAAATTTTAGTTTTTTCTTTCCAAAATGTTATCATAATTGTGAATGAATGTTTTGGAATCATTACTGTTTGTATTATAACCCGTCACTAATCATTAAAACATATTTTATGAAAAAATGTTTTTTAGTAATTGCAATTGTACTTTGTTCTATTCAACTTAAAGCTCAAACTGCTCAGGATTCGCTTGACATAAAACGTGTTGCTTTAGCTTATATCGAGTCACAACATACTCCAAATCCAAAATTGATGGAAAGTGCCTTGCATCCTCGGTTGGTAAAAAGATCGGTTTTTAGAAATAAGACTGCCCAGAAAGATTTTGTATCAGAATATTTTGCAGAGAATATGATTATTCTTGCCGAAACGTATAACGTAAAAGGAGATAAATTCCCAAAAAATCCAAGAAAGGATGTGAAGTTATTAGATGTTTCTGCAAGAACTGCATCGGTTAAATTAATAGCAGATGCCTGGATAGATTATATGCATATTGTAAAGGAAAATGGGGAATGGAAAATAATAAATGTGCTTTGGCAGTATAATGATGTAAAGCAGCATGAATAGTTTTTCTTTCTAAATTTGTTGTAAAGCAAAACAATTCAAAAAATGAAAACTTCCAACCCGATCATAACAGTCAACGAATCAGAAGGCCGTCAACTAAAAATTGCCGGTGGAAACTACCGAATTATAATCTCAGGAAAACAAACCGATGGAGAATATGCCGTAATCGAAATGTTGGTTCCTCCGGGCGCCGGACCCAATCCGCATTCGCATCCTGATTTTGCAGAGACTTTTTATGTTTTAGAAGGCGAAGTTTCTTTTAAATCAGAATTAGGAAGTTACGTTGCCAAAAAAGGTTCTTTTGTCAATATCCCAAAAGGTGGAATTGTTCATGGTTTTAAAAACCTTTCAAACGAACCGGCAAAACTTTTATGTACGGTGACGCCGGCTGGTTTAGATGATTTGTTTGAAGAAATAGCTGAATATCTTGAATCGGCTTCTTCAAATACAGAAAGCGAAACGAAAGAAAAAATGAATTTCTTTTTTAAAAAATACGGACAGCAAATGTTTCCACCTGATTATTTGGATTAGTTCTCCGTTTTCGGTCTCAGTTATGCACTAAAAAACGGAGACTACGACTCAATAACAACAAGCTGGAAAATATATAAATTTGATAATATTATTGTATAAAATATTGATGTTTAATTTATTAACTTTAGAAGTAATAAACTAAAAAAATATCATTATGAAAATCAGATCTATTTTATTGGGAATGAGTTTTGCTTTTTCTTTAGTGGCGTGTGCTCCTAAGGATGCAGATGTTCAAAAAGAAATTAACGAAAAACTAAGTAACACACCTAGTGTGCAGGTTACGTTTCATGAAGGTGTTGCCACTATTGTTGGAACTTGTGATGATGATGCTTTTAAAAAAAATATTGAACGTACAGTTAAAGCAGTTAAGGGAGTAAAAACGGTAGTAAATAATTGCCAAATTCCGGTTGCGAATGTTGAACCAGCACCGGCGGCTGTTGTAATTAATTCAGATGCAGATTTAGATAAATCGGTTAGCGAAGTGGTAAAAGCTTACGATGGAGTGAGTGCTACGGTTGTAGGAGGTGTAGTAACGCTTTCTGGAGAAATTAAAAGAAGTCAATTAGCACCTCTAATTCAAAGCGTGCAGGAATTGAAACCTAAAAAAGTAGAAAACAAATTAACTATAAAATAAAAAAGTTATGAGTTTACAAGAAAAATACAAAGAGTTAACAGATTTAGCTTCTACTTTGGGTGTAGCTAATTTGCAAATAAGAGAGCAGGATAATGTATTGTATATTGATGGTACAGCAAAATCAGCAGATGATAAAGAGAAACTTTGGGATAGCTACGGAACATTAGATCCTGATTACAGATCGGCAGATGTGGTGATGAATATTGAAGTGGCAGAAGGAACAACTACAGAATATACAGTGAAAAGTGGAGATTCTTTATCAAAAATAGGGAAAGAATATGGGGTTTCATGGCAGGATATTTTCGAAGCCAATAAAGATATTATTAAAAATCCAGACCTTATTCAACCGGGTTGGAAATTGAAGATACCAACTTCGTAATTTTTATTGCGTTGTTTAGAAAGTCTGTCATTTATGATGGACTTTTTTGTTTTAACTATTTTATTTAACCCTCAAGTAAAGCTTTGCGAACCTTTAAAGCCAACTATTAAACACAATAAAAAAAACTTTGCGTGCTTTGCGGTAAATACCATGAAAAGATTTTATCACTCAGAATCTGAACCGTCAGTTAGAGGCTGTTTTAAAATTGCGGCCCGCAAACGATTTTCATTTTTATCTCCCCAACTGCCCAAAGCTGCAATTATTGGCACTAAGGTTTTACCAAAATCAGTCAGGCTATATTCTACTTTGGGAGGCATTTGAGCATAAATAATCTTAGAAACTAATTCGTGTTGTTCCAATTCTTTCAGCTGAATATTTAAGACTCTTCTGGAGGCATCGGGAATTTTTCGTTGTAACTCGCTTGGTCGCTGAAATCCTTCATTAATAAACCACAGCAAACGGATTTTCCATTTGCCGTAAAGGACTTCTCCAATCAGGTCCAGACCACAATTTAAGTTCAGAGGAATTTTTCTTTCATACATATATACAAAAATAACCTAATGTTCTAAACTGTACAATAGGGGATAAATTTATCCCTATGCAATTCGATTTTCCGTAATTGTGTGAACCAATCATACTGTCGAAATTTGTCTAATAAAAAAAAGACAAATGGAAAAAGAATTTAATTTTAATGAAGAGTTATCAGGTAAAATTGCTTTGGTAACTGGCGGTACAAAAGGAACAGGAAAAGCGATTGCAGAAAGATTATTACAAGCAGGTGCAACGGTTATTATAACAGCACGAAACAAACCTGAAAGTGAAGATAACAAGATGCATTTTATTTCAGCTGATTTAAGTACTTCAATTGGAACCGAAAAAGTAATTGAAGAAGTAAAAACAACTTTTGGCAAACTGGATATTGTGATTAATAATCTGGGAAGCTCTGAAACACCGGGCGGTGGTTTTGAGGTTTTGACAGATCAGGATTGGGAAAAAACTTTTCAGGCAAATTTGTTCGCTGCGGTACGATTAGACCGTGGTTTTTTACCTGAGATGGTACAGCAAAAGTCAGGTGTGATTATTCATATCGCCTCAATTCAGGGAAGGTTGCCTCTATATGATTCAACTTTGCCTTATGCGGCGGCGAAAGCAGGATTGATTAATTATAGCAAAAGCTTATCTAATGAAGTTTCACCAAAAGGTGTTCGTGTCCTGACTGTTTCACCAGGATGGATCATGACAACATCATCAGTCAGAATGATGGAAAGAATTGCGGAGAGTTCGAATGGAACTATTGAGGAAGCTGCTGAAAGTGTTATGAACGCTTTAGGCGGAATACCTTTTGGCAGACCAGCAAATCCTGAGGAAGTAGCAGAATTAGTTGGTTTTCTGGTTTCGCCAAGGGCCAACTATTTAACAGGAACTGAATTTGTAATTGATGGCGGAACAATTCCAACGATTTAATTTAATAAAGTAATAAAAAATATAAAAATGAATTTACCCAATATAATTTCAGACTTACTTAAAGCTTATGCGGCTTGTTTTTCAGAAACGGCTTTAGTTTTTGATGAAAATGAAACTCACAAAGGTCAAAATGAAATAGAGAAATGGAATGAAAAAACCAATAAAATGTATCAGACCCAACTTGAAGTATTAGAATTTTCAACGAACGACACTACAAATATTTTGACAACAAATATTACCGGAAATTTTGAAGGAAGTCCAATTGTTTTCAAATATCATTTTGAATTAAAAGAAGGAAAAATTGATCGTTTGAAAATAACAAATTAATTATTTAAGCCGCTGAGTATAAAATTAAAATTTTAAATTCAGCGGCTGATTATTACCTTCCTTTTATACTCAAATCAAATAAAAATTTTGCGGTTTCCTGATCGGAGTCGGCGGAGAAACCTGCTACATAAACGCCCTTTTTGCCCGAATTCGATTTAATTCCGTATACAACTGCCTCATCGCCTGGATCTGATTCCCCTTCGTATCGATACACATGTACAATTTCAAATTTTTCAGGATTTTTTTTAATCATGTCCGAGTTCAGATTAAAATCACATGTAAATCCTTTTTCATGAAGTTGATCTAAAGCTTTTGAAACAGTTGCGTAGTGATACATTCTTGTCATGATAATTGATTTAAAAATTAAGGATTTTAAAGGTAACCAATTTAAAATTAAATTGTTATGAAAAATTTATAAAAATCTGAAATTTAAATGCCCAATTCTTCGTTGATAAATCGCTACTTTTGCACCGCAGACCGCCTTATCGTCGTTCCGATTCATCGGGAGGGAGGAAAGTCCGGACACCACAGAGAAGCATAGCGGGTAACACCCGTCGGCGTTAGAAATGGCGCAAGGACAAGTGCAACAGAAAGTATGTACAGGTAATGCTGTAGTGAAACCAGGTAAACTCTATGCGGTGAAATACCAAGTATATCAGCATTTAAGGGTTTCTCGTCCGTTGTTGAAGGGTAGGTAGCTCGAGTCCAGTAGTAATACTGGATCTAGATAAATGATAAGGCCCTGATTTATCAGGGACAGAATCCGGCTTATAGGTCTGCATTTTTTATATATTTGTGAAAGCTCTAAATCACTTTCATGAATACAATTACTCCAAATACTTCTCCGAAAATCAGGAAAAGTACTTTTAATACTATAATTACCAATCTTACTTTTTGGGTTTTAATTGCCATTATTGCCGGTGTTTTGCTTGGGCATTTTTCGCCTGAAAATGGTGTGAAAATGGAAATTGTTGGTAAAACATTTGTCGATATCATTAAACTTTTTATTGGACCAATTATCTTTTTGACGATTGTTTTAGGGATTTCCGGAATGGGAAATCTTAAAAAAGTGGGTCGAATTGGCGTGAAAGCTTTGTTTTATTTTGAAGTGGTTTCGACCATTTCACTGGCAATTGGGGTTGGCGTTGCTTATTTCTTTCAACCCGGTAAAATTGATAAATCAGGTTTGGCTTTGCAGGATGCGAGCAAATACACCAATCATGCTGCAGAAAACTTTTCGTGGTGGCAATTTTTCCTTTCTAATTTTACGTTACAGGTTCTTTTAGCTGCAATTGTTTGCGGAATTGCATTGAATTTTTATCAAAAGAGAGAACAGACGATTCTGGTATTGGAACGTTTCTCAAAAGTGGTTTTTACAGGATTAAAATATGTGATGTATTTGGCGCCGATAGGTGCCTTTGGAGGAATGGCGTACACGATTGGTAAATTCGGATTAGAAACATTGATTCCGCTGGGAAAACTAATGCTTTGCGTTTATCTGACGATGGCTTTATTCGTGTTTTTGATTTTAGGAAGTATTTTGAGATATTATAAAATCAGCATTCTTTCGATTCTAAAATACATTAAGGAAGAACTTTTATTAGTTCTGGGAACGTCCTCTTCTGAAGCCGCTTTGCCAAGTATTATGGTAAAACTGGAACAAATGGGCTGTAGTAAATCGGTTGTAGGTTTAGTGATTCCAACTGGTTATTCTTTTAATTTAGATGGAACTTCGATTTACTTGTCGATGTCGGTTATATTTCTCGCTCAATTGTATGATGTGCATCTGAGTTTTGTTGAGATTTTAACTGTAATCGGAATTTTGATGATTACTTCAAAAGGAGCTGCGGGCGTTACCGGAAGCGGATTTATTGTTTTAGCATCGACTTTGACCGCGATTCATAAAATTCCGGTTGAAGGTTTAGCCTTTTTATTGGGCGTTGATAAATTTATGAGTGAAGCAAGAGCGATTACAAACTTAATTGGTAATACAGTCGCAACCATTATAATTTCAAAAACGGAACACGATTTTGTGGAATTGAATCTGGAGCCTGTAATGGAAGAATAATCCACAAAGACAATCAAAAAAGTGAAAAACTTTGTGTCTTTGTGCCTTTGTGGCATTTAATTAGTTTATTATGAAAACAAGAATTGGAATTTTAGGACTTGGTGGAGTAGGAGGATATTTCGGTGCACTTTTGGCGAAAGCCTATTATAATTCAGCTGAGGTTGAAGTTGTTTTTATTGCCAGAGGCGCAACAAAAGAGGCAATTGCTGAGAATGGATTGAAAATTGTCAATGACGATTCTGAAATGGTTGTTTATCCAAAATTGGTTTCGAATAATCTGGATGAAATTGGTGTTTTAGATTATTTAATATGTGCTACCAAAACATATGATATTGAAGAAAGTTTACTTTCGCTGCAAAAATGCATTATTCCAAAAACCGTAATTCTTCCTTTGTATAATGGTGTTGATGCTCCTGATCGTATCAGGGAAATATTTCCGGAAAATAATATTTTGCAAGGTTGTGTTTATATTGTTTCGATGATTGCCTCGCCGGGAACAATTCGCCGATTAGGCTTTTATGAAAAACTGTTTTTTGGTTCAAAGACAACTTCAATTGCTAAATTAGAAGAATTGCAAAGCATCTTCCAAAAAGCTAAAATCGAAAGTTATTTGGTTGAGAATATTGAAGAAACAGTTTGGGAGAAATTTATATTTATTTCAGCTTTAGCTTCGGCAACTTCTTATTTAAATCAGAATATTGGCGAAATTCAAAAGAATAAAAAATCAATGAAAGTTTATGTAGAATTGCTTGATGAAATCGAAGAAGTTGCGAAAGCAAAAGGACTTCAATTGCCAAAAGATATTGTAAATCAAACTATACTTAAGCTTGAAAAATCACCTAAAGAAGCAACTTCATCAATGCACAGAGATTTATTGGCAGGCAGGAAAACAGAAGTAACTTCGTTGACACAATTTGTAGTCAACGAAGGTTTAAAATATGGCGTAAAAACTCCTCTTTACGAAAAGATTGCAAACGCATTATTATGATCTATGATTCGTCTTTTGTAGTTCTAACTAAACTAATTCCTGACGTAAAGAAAACGATTCCCAATATACCGTAGATAATTAAAGTTTTAACATCTCTAGTTTCTCCCGAAGTTCCAGCAAAAACAACTGCTGTATAAATAAGACCTACAATTCCAAGAATGGTAAGTATTCCTCCAAATAATCTTTTTAGGTTCATGATTTTGATTTTTAATGTTTATCAAATTTACTTTCTAAAAACTTTATAGCTGTTATACAATTACTTAGAGAACTTATATGATTTGCAGTTTCCATTAGTGCTTCTGATTTTAAATCCTCAATTGATTTTAGCACACACATCTTACCTATTCTACTGTAAGAAAATATTTTATTTTTTAATTTGATTGTATGGTTTAAATGTTATTTTTGTCTCAACCATTTAAAAACCAACAATGAAAAAAAAATACCTATTCGCTATTTTACTTGCCTTTTTAATTAATTCATCTTATGCCCAGGATGAAGCAGTTACATCTGTTCAAAAAAATCAATTTAAAATTAATATGTTTTTACCAGGCTTCGTTTATGAACATGGTTTTGATTCTAAAAATACTTTGTACTCTGAAGCAAGTTTAGGTTTGGGATTCTCATCGAATTCTAACAATTCAAATTTTGCATTTTTTCCACAAATAGTTGAACAATTTCGTCATTACTACAATCTTGAAAAAAGAGCGGCAAAAGGAAAAAGAACAGCTTTTAATTCGGGAAATTATCTTGGCTTAGCTGCTGCTTATAATTTTGAATCTATTTCGACAAATGATAATTATAGAGAATCGGTTCCTTCATTTACAATAGGAGCACTTTGGGGAATACAACGTACTTACAAAAGAAAGTTTAATCTGGAGTTTAGTGCAGGTCCAGGAGTAAATTTTGATAAATATGACACTGAATTTGTGCCCCTTGTTAACTTTACTTTGGGCTGGGTGATTGGAAATTAATTTTTATAAAAATAAAATATTAAAAAGCCTTGATTTATCAGGGCTTTTCTATTTTAAATTCCAAACCAATATTACGAACACTTTCAATCTTAATTTTTGGATCTGAATTAAAATATTTTCTAAGCCTGCTGATAAAAACATCCATACTTCGGCCAGAGAAATAATCGTCTTTTTTCCAGACAGACATTAAAATTTGATCTCTCTTTAATAATTGGTTGTGGTTTAGATATAAATACTCAATAAGAGAAGCTTCCATTTCTGTGAGCTGCTGAACGTGATTTTTATTATTGAGTGTTAATCGTTCATTATCAAAAACATAAGAGCCAATTTCAATTATGTTATTTCCGTCCAGACTTCTCTTTTGTTCGATTCTCTTTAGAATATTCTGCAAACGCAGAATAAGTTCGTCGACTTCAAAAGGTTTTATGATATAGTCGTCTGCACCCAGTTTTAATCCAATGATTTTGTCTTCTTTTAACTTTCTTGCGGTTAGAAAAATAAATGGAATTTCAGGATTGATTGTAATTATTTTTTCGGCCAGTGAAAAACCGTCCAATTTGGGCATCATTACATCAAAAACGCAAATATCAAAAGTTTGGTTTTTAAAATAGTCCAAAGCTATTTCTCCATTTTCTGCCCAGATTACTTCAAATTGATGCAGTTCTAAATATTGTTTTAAAATTGCAGCAAAATCAAAATCGTCTTCAGCTAAAAGTAATTTTTTCAAAATAAGGTAATTAAACTTTTAATAAAATAGTAAACTGAGTTCCTTTTCCTAAATCACTCACAACGTTAACAGATCCCTGATGCGCTTTCACGATTTGATTTACATAGTAAAGACCTAAACCTAAACCTTTTGTATTGTGCAGATTTCCTTGTTGTACGCGATAAAATTTTTCAAAAAGAAGGGATTGTTTGTTCTTTTCAATTCCGATTCCGTCATCTTCAATACTAATCGAAAACTGATTTGCTATGATTTTGGTTTTTATTGTAATTGTACTTGATCCATATTTTGCAGCATTTTCCAAAACATTTAAAAAAGCGGTTGTCAGATGGAATTTATCTAAAATCAAAATTGTTTTCTGAGTTTGAAAATCGGTTTTAAGATTGATTTTTGGAAATGTAATTCTAAAATCATTTACAATTGAAAGCAGAAAATCTTCGGTTTCTATTTTTTCTTTTTGCAATTCAATCTCATTTTCTGCCAATGAATTTGCCATAACCTGATCAATCAAATTTTGAAGTCTATTGTTCTGACGCGAAATAGTATTGACGATCGAATTAAAATTTTCATCGTTATCACGAATGTTTTTTTGTTCTAAAATTTTGGTAGAAATACTCAAAGTAGCCAAAGGTGTTTTGAGTTCGTGCGTAATATTATTGATGAAATCAGTCTTAACATCGCTCACTTTTTTCTGTTTGATTAAAGCTTTTATAGCAATTACAAAAAGTGTTATGAGCGTTAAAATGGAAAGTAGTGATAAGATCAGAATGAAAGTCATTCTTCTTAAAATAATCATTTCCCAATCAACAACAGAAACATACATCGAATCTTCTGTCAATAATTTATAATCCTGATTTTCAAAAGTTCCGTTGGTTGTTCCAACATAATTCCGAACTAAAAATGCATGATTTAACGAAGCTAAATTGCCGTATAATTTATTCTGAATAAAAGGTTTTTCAGAGAAAATAGTATCTGCTTTTTGGGCATTTTTGTACAGAATATATTTATTGAGTACAATTGCAAAATCGATTTTAAAATTGGGTAAATCTCTTTCTAATTTTCGTTTGATTTTCTGGGTTAATACATCATTGAATTCACTTTGAAGAATAGCTTTTTTAATGCCAATTTTGTTCGTTTTTCCCTGAATATAATTCTCCGATAATAATTTGTAAAGCGCTTCTTTTTTCGAAACAATAACAGAATCAATATCACTATAATTATTCGAAACCTGAGCAATTTCATTTTTGATTTCCGTATGAAACTGTGCCACTTTATAATCATAAGTGGTTTTTACCAAATAGCATTGCACAGTCGATAAAACGATCAACGCGACAACTGAAAATACTATTAATAAATTAATTCTTTGTTTCATTAGTTTATATGGCTCACGGATGAATCTGATTAAACGGATTTATTTTATTTTTAACGCAGATTTAAAAATAATTTTAGCAGATTAAAATTGATCTTTTTAAATCTGCGAAATCTGCGTGAGATTACTGAACGTTAATCAGTAAAATCTCCGGGCAAATTTTCTCAATTCAAAATTAATGCTTTTACGGTATAAAAAGCACGTTAACTCCGCATTAACCTTCAATTAACTTTCGTAACCTTTTTTTAGAAGCATTTTTGCATTCAATCTAAACCAAAATCTTTTTAAAATGAATGTTTATTTGCCTCTAAAACTCTTTATAATCCTATTGCTGTTTTGTTTTTCCCTTTTAGGAAATGCCCAGAATAAAACGCCAAAAGACAGTATTTCGAATAACCTGAACGAAGTTGTCATTACTCAAAATAAAAAATCATTTTCGAATCAAAACGGGAATATAAAATTGGATGTAGCCAATTCGATTTACAATGCAATTCCAAATACAGTTGATTTGTTAGCTAAAATGCCTACCATTCAGGTTAGTGCTGATAGGGAAAGTATTTCGGTTAGGTAAAGGAAACCCGTTGATTTATATTGATAATCAAAAGGTTGGCATGGACGATTTAAATGCTTTGGCTGTCGCCGATATTAAAGCGATAGAAATCATTCAGAACCCTTCTTCTAAATATGAAGCAGAAGCGCGTGTTGTAATTTTGATTACACGAAAGTTTAGTAAAAAAGACAGTTTTAGAACAGAGATTTCTGAGGTTGCTTCGTTTAAGAAAAATTACAATAATTACCTGGGATTCAATTTTAATTTCAAAAAAAACAAATTGGAGTTGAAAGCAAATTTTAATTACAATCTGCTAAAGCCGTGGGAAAATCACAGTATTGATTATAAAATGACAAATGTAGATATCGCTTCAAAATATGATGTAACAGCCGATAGTAAACAAAAGAAGCAGTTTGTTTTTGGGGGTGGTTTGTTCTACAAAATAAATGATGGCGATTATTTTTCATTTAATATAAATAGTAAGCTGCAGACAGACCTTTTTCCTATCAATACAATTACAGAAAATAAAAACCAGGACGTTGTAAATAATGTGGTGACGTATAGCGATAATGATGGTAAAAAGAACTTTGTGAACTCTTCTTTAAATTACAATAAAAAGATAAATTCAATTGATACACAGATTTTTACTGGGATGCAATATTCTGATTTTGACCAGACTTCGTGGAGTGAGGTTCAGAATAATTTTAATGATACGCAATTTGAACTGGCTCAGATTCGCGATCAGAAATTTAAAGTAAATGTTTTTTCGGGCAGAATTGACATTGAGAAAAAGTTTAAAAATGAAATGAAATTTGAAATCGGTGGACTCTATTCAGCGGCAAATTCAAAATCTGATTTTGACATTTTTTATTATGAAACCAATACAAATGAAATAAGTCATTATGATTTTAAAGAAGAGAATTTAGCCGGATACAGTCAACTTTCCGGAAAAATTAAGAAAATTGATTTTTCCGTCGGATTTCGTGTGGAAGATACCAATATAAACGGAAAGTTTAAAACAGATTTATTACCATTAATTGCTAAAAATTACACTAACTTTTTTCCAAAAGCACAGTTTACATTTCCTATTGATAGTGCAAAAAGTATCAGTATAAATTATGCAAAAAGCATTTCGAGACCTAATTATTCCTCACTAAGTCAGGGCTCAACTTATATAAACCCTTATTTTTTGTATGCAAGGAATATTAATTTGGGGCCAACAATTATTGACGAAATTTCGACTACTTTTCAATATCATGATAAATCGGTTAGATTGAGCTTTACGCACGCCAAAGATCCTGTTTATAATAGTTTTTCGTTTGATGATCAAAAAAATATAATGACTTTTCAAGATATAAATTTTGATAAAAGTTCTGGCTTTACGGTGGATTTTACATTGCCTTTTACCTATAAATTTTGGACAACAACTAATTCTTTAATTTTTATTTTAGAAAAAGTTGAAGATCATTCTGCAACATTTCTAGCTTCAAAACCGTATTTGTATTATGTCTCAAATAATGAATTTAAACTTCCAAAAGAATATGTTTTGATGTTGAATTTTTGGGGATTAACTAAACGATATACAGGTGTTTTTGAGACAAATCCGAGATTTATAGTCGATATGGCGGTTTCAAAAATGTTTTTTAAAAAATGGAATTGCACCTTAAGCTGTAATAATGTTTTAAAAAATAACATTGAAACAGAAAAATTCACAATTAATAATATTCATTCTAAAGCAAGATATGTTGTCGATAATCATGAAATTTCTTTAGCAATTAAGTATTCTTTTGGAAAGGTAAAAGAAACTGAATTTAAAGAGAAAAATAACGACGAAAATCAAAACAGAATTCGTTAAAAACAAAAATCCCTTGAAATTCAAGGGATTTTTTTTATGATTGTAAGGAAATTATCCCTCATCTTCTTCTGTTACTTTTTTTAATGAATCATCTGGTAATTCTTCATCATCGTCTGTCGAGTTTAATTCGAAGAAACTAAAAAACGAACCTCCGTAACTTTTCTGAAAAGAAAAATTACTCAAATGTTCCATTTTTGTGTATTTGGAATGTTCGATAATCATCATGCCGTCTTCATGCAATAAATCTCTTTCGAAAACGGTTAGCACAATTTTTTCAAACGCAGCCTGATCTAATCCGTATGGCGGATCGGCAAAGATAATATCATAAGAAGTTTTGCAGTTTTCCAAAAATTTATAAACATCACTTTTAGTAGCGGCGATATCAAAATCATATTCTGATGAAACTTGTTTAATGAATTTTACGCATCCAAAATCACCATCAACAGACGTAATGGGCGCACTTCCGCGTGAAGCGAATTCAAAGCTAATATTGCCGGTTCCCGAAAACAAGTCTAAAACTTTTAAACTGTCAAAACTAAAATGATTGTTCAAAACATTAAATAATGCTTCTTTACTCATGTCAGTTGTAGGTCTTACAGGAAGGTTTTTTGGCGGAAAAATGCGGCGTCCTTTGTATTTTCCAGAAATGATTCTCATGATTGAAATAAGATATAATGTTTTTGATTTTGTGCAGTAGAAAAGTTATTTTTTTCTTGTAATGTGCTTACATCTAAGAAGGAAACATTACGAATGTATTTATACGCGATGGCATAAAAAGGGTCATTTTTTTCTATAGTACCTAACAATTCGAGAGGGAAAATCTCAGGATTTAAATTCGATTGTTCGGCCGTAAAAAGTATATAATAAATAAAATCTTCCGGTGTTTGATATTCAAATGAATTGAATAATAATAACTTTTGATTTTGAACTACAATGATTTCAAAATGCTCCGGATTAAAATTAACGATCATTTTTTTATCGTCATTATTTCTTGAAGCTTCAAGAATTTTTTCGACTAAAATGCTGTTAACGTGTTTGTAATCAAAAGATCCAACATTGTCAATCAGGAAATTATTGATGTTTACATACGGAATGTAAACCGCGTTCATTTCGTAATTTGAAATGGTGTCAAACGTAAAAAAATCGGTTTCAAAAACTTTTGTAGTGTATTGTAAATAGCTACCCAGATAATTTTCATCAAAAAGCGGAGTAGGTACAAAAGTGGAAAGATTGTTATTATGAATTACCATAATTTCATCATAAGTCTCTTTTAATTCCGGATATTTTTTAAAAGCATCGCTATAAGATTCTTCTATTTTGGTCGCTTTTTGATTCGAATCAAAATGAATTTCATTAAACGAAGTAATGGTATTATTTAAAGTATCAAAACAACAAAAAGAAAATCCAGTCAGGGAAACCTGAATAGAAAGCTTTTTATAATTTTTTGATGTAATATTAGTATTTTGAAATGCCATAATTTGATTTTCAATTCATTACCTGTTGTAGTGTCAAGAAAGAATTTAATTCGAACACAAACTTACAAATTAAAAAGCAAGAATAATAATTGCAATTTCAAAAAACAATTTTATATACATTTTAAGGCAATGTTAAGTTTTTTTTCCACCGTATAAGTTATATAAGTTCACAGAATCAAGCTCAAAGTTCAAACATGAATTTTTATAACCCTATAAAACTTAAACTTTAATTTTCTTATATCACTTATATGGTTTAATTTTTTAATTGCCATTTAAAAAACCGTACTTTGTAGTTCAATTTTACCCTATGAATTCAGCATTGTTTTACGGCGTTTTACAAAGAAAATTTCCCTTTGCACCTACTTATAAACAGGATATTTTTTTTCAAAAAATCGCCATCTTTTTAACGGAACCTGTTAACGATACTATTTTTGTACTAAAAGGATATGCCGGAACAGGAAAAACAACGGTGATTTCAACTATCGTAAATAATCTTGGAGAAATTAATAAGAAGTTTGTTTTGCTGGCGCCAACGGGTCGTGCGGCAAAAGTAATCGCTAATTACTCGAATACGCCGGCTTTTACAATTCACAAAAAGATATATTTTCCGAAAAAATCATCTGGTGGAGGCGTAGCTTTTACCAAACAGGTCAATAAACATAAAAACACCATTTTTATCGTCGATGAGGCCTCGATGATTTCAGATAGCAATTCTGATTCGAAATTGTATGATAACGGTTCGCTTTTGAACGATTTGATTCAATATGTATATTCAGGAACCAATTGCAAAATGATTCTTTTAGGAGATACTGCACAGTTGCCTCCGGTCAATTTAGATATTAGTCCCGCGCTTGATATTCAAACTTTGGGCGTTCATTATGATAAGGAAATTGAGCATATTGAGTTGGATGAAGTAATGCGTCAGGAAGAAAATTCAGGTATTTTATATAATGCAACAGAGTTACGGGAATTACTGAAAGAAAGTTTTATTACGGAGTTTAAATTCAATGTAAAAAAGTTTAAGGACATTGTTCGTTTAACGGATGGTTATGATATTCAGGATGCGATAAATACAGCTTACAGTAATTATAGTATTGAAGATACTGCGTTTATTGTTCGTTCGAATAAAAGAGCAAATCAATATAATGAGCAAATCCGAACCCGAATTTTATTTAAAGAAAGCGAACTTTCGGTTGGTGATTTTTTGATGGTCGTAAAGAATAATTATTTCTGGTTGAAAGAAACCGATGAAGCGGGATTTATTGCCAACGGAGATATTATCGAAGTGCTGGAAATGTTTGGAATCAAAGAGTTATACGGATTTACTTTTGCAAAAGTAAAAATCAGAATGGTTGATTATCCGGACCAAAAACCTTTTGAAACGGTTTTACTTTTAGATACTATTAAAAGTGAATCTCCGTCGTTAACTTATGAAGAATCAAATCGTTTGTACGAAGAAGTAATGAAAGATTATGAAGATGAAAGTACAAAATATAAGAAGTTTCAGAAAGTAAAAGAAAACGAATATTTTAATGGTTTACAGGTGAAATTCTCATATGCTATAACCTGTCATAAGTCGCAAGGTGGGCAATGGGACACCGTTTTTATAGAACAGCCGTATTTGCCAAACGGAATCGATCGCGATTACATAAGATGGCTGTACACGGCAATGACGCGTGCCAAAAATAAGTTATATTTGATAGGATTTAAAGACGAGAGTTTTGAGGAGTAAAATTTTTCGCCACGAATTCACGAATTTTATTTGAATAATTCGTGAATTCGTGGCGAAAAAAAACTTTAGCATATGACAACATTAAACGATTTACATTCGATTTCATCAACGTTTTCGAATACAGATAAAATGCCGGTTTTGTTTCTGGGACACGGAAGCCCGATGAATGCGATTGAAGAAAATCAGTTTGTGGCCGGTTTTCGCAATCTGGCAAAAACATTGCCACAGCCGAATGCGATTTTATGTATTTCGGCGCATTGGTTTACCAACGGAACCAAAGTTACTTCGATGCAAATGCCAAGAACCATTCATGATTTTGGAGGCTTTCCACAAGCACTTTTCGATGTTCAATATCCTGCAAAAGGTAGTCCTGAATTGGCTGCAGAAACTAAAAAGATATTGGAACCTGTAAATGTTGATTTAGATGAACATTGGGGTTTAGATCACGGAGCGTGGAGTGTTATAAAACATTTATATCCGGAAGCAAATGTTCCGGTAATTCAGTTGAGTATCGATTATACAAAGTCTGGGCAATATCATTTTGAGTTGGCGCAAAAACTACAATCATTGCGTCATAAAGGTGTTTTGATTATTGGAAGCGGAAATATCGTTCACAATTTACGTTTGGTCGATTTCAGGAATTTTGACAAAGACAATTACGGTTTCGACTGGGCAATTGAAGCTCGCGAAACCATCAATAATTATTTGCTGGATGAAAATTTTCAGCCTTTGATTGATTTTGAAAAAATGAACAAAGCAATTCAATTGGCAATTCCAACTCCGGATCATTATTTGCCTTTGCTTTATACTTTAGGTTTGAAAGATAAAAATGATGAATTGGAATTGTTTAATGATAAACTTTTGGCAGGTTCGTTGAGTATGACTTCGGTAAAAATTATGTAAAAACAACTTTGTGAATCTCTGTGGTAAAATTATAACACAAAGCTGCACAAAGATTTACACAGAGATTCACAGAGATTCACAGAGAATAAAAATAAAAGAAATAAAATGAAAATAATAGCGGTAATTCCGGCGCGATATGCTTCAACACGTTTTCCTGCAAAATTGATGCAGGATTTGGGAGGTAAAACAGTAATTCTAAGAACATATGAAGCTGCGGTTTCAACTAACTTATTCGACGATGTTTTTGTAGTAACTGATTCTGATTTGATCTTTGATGAAATTGTTTCGAATGGAGGAAAAGCCATAATGAGCATCAAAGAACACGAATCTGGAAGTGACCGAATTGCAGAAGCTGTTGCAAATCTTGATGTTGATATTGTAGTAAATGTTCAGGGAGATGAACCTTTTACAGAAGCTGGTCCTTTAGAACAGGTTTTATCTGTTTTTAAAAATGATGAAGATAAAAAAATTGATTTGGCTTCGCTGATGCGCGAAATCACAGATGAAGATGAAATCAATAACCCGAATAATGTGAAGGTTGTGGTTGATCAATCGCAGTTTGCGTTGTACTTTTCAAGGTCTGTAATTCCGTATCCAAGAGAGAAAAATGTTGGAGTACGATATTTTCAGCACATCGGAATTTATGCTTTTAGAAAACAGGCTTTATTAGACTTTTATAGTTTACCGATGAAATCTTTAGAAGCATCTGAAAAGCTGGAACAACTTCGTTATTTAGAATTCGGAAAACGTATTAAAATGGTTGAAACAACGCATGTTGGGATAGGAATTGATACTGCTGAAGATTTAGAAAAGGCTAGGGCAATTTTAAATTCTAAGTAAAATTTTGATTTTATTTTAAAGATATAGTGCTGTCATCCTGAGGAACGAAGGATCATACAAGATATTCGACAAAGATTGGCGAATTACTTTGCGGAATTATCGCCCGGAGTTTCTAGTGTGATCCTTCGTTCCTCAGGATGACAAACTTTAAGTAAAAAAACAAAAAAGCTCCAAAATTTTTGGAGCTTTTCTTTTATCTAAAACATTCTAAATCCTTAATATAAATCAGGAAATTTAGAAGGATTAACTTCATGCATCATGCTATATACTTTTTCGAAAATATCTTCGGCAGATGGTTTCGAGAAATAGTCGCCATCAGTTCCGTAAGCCGGTCTGTGGGCTTTTGCAGCCAATGTTTGTGGTTTGCTGTCTAAATGAACATAAGCATCTTGTTCTTCCAAAATTTGCTGTAAAATGAATGCTGAAGCTCCACCAGGAACATCTTCATCGATTACTAGCAAACGATTTGTTTTAGCAACACTTTTTACAATATCCTTATTGATATCAAACGGAAGTAAAGACTGAATATCAATTACTTCACAATCAATTCCTAAATCTAATAATTCAGTTGCTGCTTGTTCTACTAATCTCAACGTTGATCCGTACGAAACTAAAGTAATATCTGAACCTTCTTTTAATGTTTCAACTACACCAATTGGTGTTTTGAATTCACCAAAATTCAAAGGAGTTTTTTCTTTTAAACGGTATCCATTTAAACATTCAATTACTAAAGCCGGTTCGTCAGTCTCCAAAAGAGCATTATAAAATCCTGCGGCTTGCGTCATGTTTCTTGGAACTAAAACATGAATTCCACGAATGGCGTTGATAATCATTCCCATTGGAGAACCAGAATGCCAGATCCCTTCAAGGCGGTGTCCACGCGTTCTGATAATTAATGGTGCTTTTTGTTTTCCAACAGTTCTGTATTGCAATGTTGCCAAATCATCACTCATGATTTGAATCGCATATAATAAATAATCTAAATACTGAATTTCAGCAATTGGACGTAAACCTCTCAGAGCCATTCCGATTCCCTGACCTACAATTGTAGCTTCACGAATTCCCACATCGGCAACACGAAGTTCTCCGTATTTTTCCTGCATACCTTCTAAACCTTGGTTTACATCACCAATGTTTCCTACATCTTCACCAAAAATTAGTGTTTCTGGATATTTGGTAAACAAAGCGTCGAAGTTATCACGAAGAATCATTCGGCCATCTGAATCCGGTTTAGCATTTTCTGCATATTCCGGAAGTACTTTTTGTACAGAATACACATTCAAATCAGAATCAGAATGTAAATGACTACTGAATCTTGGTTGTGTTTTTGCAATATAATCCGTAATCCAATTAGAAAGCAAAACTTTACTGTTTGGTACTTCTACAAAACGCAATATTTTACGCGCTATAACTAACATTTCCTTTTTTAAAGGCGATTTAATAGCGTTTAATTCTGAAATATATTTTCTAATTCTTTCTTTATGATTGATGCTTGCTTCCGCAATTTGCTCCAATAAAGCCAAAAGATTTTTTTGATCTTCAATAATTGGATTGATGAAAGAATTCCACGCCTCTTTTTTAGCTTCAAGGACTTCTTTTTTCAATTCAAAATCAATTTCTGAAAGTTCTTCAGGAGATGCAATATTGATGGCAATCATCCATAAACGCATCTGACGAATACAATCAAAATCTCTTTCCCAAGCCAGTCTTTCTCCATTTTTGTAACGTTCGTGAGAACCAGAAGTAGAGTGGCCTTGTGGTTGTGTTAATTCGTTTACGTGAATTAAAACCGGAACATGTTCTTCGCGCGCGATTGCTGCAGCTCTTTCGTAAGTCGAAACCAATTCAGCATAATCCCAGCCTTTTACTCTAAAAATTTCATAACCTTTAGAATCTTCATCACGTTGGTATCCTTTAAGAATTTCAGAGATGTTTTCTTTAGTAGTTTGGTGTTTGGCGTGAACAGAAATTCCGTATTCATCATCCCAAACGCTCATTACCATCGGCACTTGTAAAACTCCGGCAGCATTTATAGTTTCAAAAAACAAACCTTCAGATGTACTGGCATTACCAATAGTTCCCCAGGCTACTTCGTTTCCATCTACAGAGAATTTGTCTTTGATTTTGATGCCATCGACATTTCTGTATATTTTAGAAGCCTGAGCCAGTCCCAATAATCTTGGCATTTGTCCGGCTGTAGGTGATATATCTGCGCTTGAATTTTTTTGTTTTGTTAAGTCTTTCCAGGATCCGTCTTCGTTTAAACTGTGCGTTACAAAGTGTCCGCCCATTTGTCTTCCTGCTGACATCGGATCGAAATCTAAATCGGTATGACCGTATAGACCTGCGAAAAATTGTTTTGGAGTTAGTTCACCAATCGCCATCATAAAAGTCTGATCACGATAATATCCTGAACGGAAATCGCCATTTTTAAAGGCTTTTGCCATGGCAAGCTGCGGAACTTCTTTTCCGTCACCAAATATTCCAAATTTGGCTTTTCCTGTCAATACTTCTTTACGACCTAAAAGGCTACATTCACGGCTGGTTACTGCAATTCTATAGTCTTTCAATACTTCTGTTTTGAAATCTTCAAAAGTTAAAGTGGTATTGTTTTTTTCTATAATCATAATCTGGAAGGGTCATGTTGAGACTGCGAAATTACTTAAAAACAATCAATAATCATAATTCTTTAAAATAAATATAATTTAATTATTTGTATTTAAAATCAAAAAACTACGTATTTTATTTATGTAATTTTTAATAAAAACCATAATTTAATAATAAATATGTATCTTTTTGATTAAAATTTATTTGATTAAAGCCATTTTCGGGTAAAAAGATTGACTAATGTTTTAGGCGATAATGTTATCACAAATCTTATTTTTTCGTTATATTTTGTTTGGGTAATTTCCCAGCCATTATTAGAATAAACAGGAAAGAAGAGTTCAAAGTAATCCGGAACTAAATTTAAACGAACACCACTGTCGTAAACAAAATCAGCACTTTGATGTTTACTTTTCATAAAACCAATGTCTCCATAAAGCTCAATCCAGTTCCATACAGAATAGCTTGCATTTAGAGTTGTCATCCATTGATTGGCGAAAGAAGGTTCGATTTTCGATTTAAAACCACCTTCTGCCATCACAAATTGCTGACTGAAAAATCCTGTGCTTTCTGATCTCCCGTAAAAATTATAATCAAACATATAGTCTGTAGGACGGTCTAAGCCAAAACTGAAATAATCTGAATTTGTAGTATTATAAAGGAAACTTCCGGCATATAATCTCAAATTTAGTTTACGATTGTTTTCAAATAATCTTCTGTATTCAATTTCTCCAGCCAATTTTCCAAAATCTCCAGAAAACTGAACATCAGTCATAAAATTAAAATGATTGATTAATTCGGTTTTTGTATTTGAATAACGCGCGTTGAAAATAGAATAATTTGGAGGTGAATTATCAGTGATATAATCACTCGCTTCACGATTTACAATTACTTCACGAACTAAAAAAAGTTGCTTTCTGTTGTCCCTGAAATTTTTCTCCCGAATTCTAAATTGCACCATAGGGTTTAATCTCAAGTAAGTAGCATCTGGCGCATAATGGTAATAATTCTGACTGATCGAATACCGTACATTATAAAGTGTACTTTCACGATAGTATTCGCTCCATGAAAAAGCCGAAGAACCAGAAATTGTTCCTGCATTAATAGAGTAAGCCGGATTGATATCAAAAGTAAACGGCTTGTCTAAAATCGTTTTATTATGAAGACGGATTCCCGGAGTTAGTCCATCGTATAAATTATAACTTAATGTCGGAATATATAATATTTGATTGTAGTAAGGATCTTCCAGATCTTTAGCAAAATTAAATTTAATCGGGCGATTCGTTACTACAAGACTTTTCAATGATTTCCAGTTGTTTCTCTGGTTATATTCCGGAACTTCATTGTCATAATTGATAACAATTTTATCTGCATCTTTTCGATCAAAATGATAAACATAATCATTGTTTTTGGGTTCAATCCAAGTTTTAAAAACAACTTCATTTTTTTTGAGTCCGTAAATCGGAATTGGAGCAAATACGCCGGTTTTGTTCTTTATAGAAAACTGAACACTGTCCTTGGTTCTCGAAACATTTGTAAATTTATAATCGATAATTTCACGAGAATCAATAATAGTTTCAAAAAACCAATTGATTTTTTTGGGACTGTTTTTAGTTAATATATCTTCAAAATTATATCGATTGGTCTGTTTGGTTTTATTCAGATTATAAAATTCCTTAACACTTTCAGGAACAATATCATGATTCAGATAATCATCTAAATAACTCAAACTTAAACCTGCGCGATATTTACTGGCAATTTGCTCGTTGAATTTAATCAAAGTATTTTTCGGGTCTCCAAGCGGTTGATCCAGATTCTTACGAGCCATCAGCATATAATAATAACTGTATTGCTCGTTGAAAGTCAGATTGGTAATATTATAACTTTTAAAGAGTTTCATGTCAGAAAGCCTGCCCAGCATTTTCTGGTCTAAATGGTTTTCTTCCATGTATTTCATCATGGCGTAGATCTGAATTCCGTCATAAACCCAATTGTCTCTTCGTGGATCTAAGCGTAAACTATTCTTCAGATAATTGTTTAGATAAGTTTTTAAGAAAGTAATCTCAAATATAAATTCATCCGAAAACGGACTAATAAATGACGGCAATTGATTTAATCCATAAAAAGGATTTCGATCATAATCAGCCTGAGAAATAGTGATTCGTTCATGAGGATATTTTCCAATAAAATCATTGGCAAAATTGGCAACTCTATTGATAATAATAGCTCTCTGAATCTCATTAAGTTTCTTTGTTTTTAAATCCGAAAGAACTTCTAAGTCGCCATTACTATAACTTCTAAAACTGTTTTGTTTTTCTATAAATAAATTAAAATCAGTTCTGTTGTTCCCTGAAAAAGAATAGGTGCTGTAAGAAGAATTGGAATTCTCTTTTGACACCGAATTCAAATCGGTCGTAATCGTATAATTATTTGGAATCTTTATTTCAACTTGATAATCTATAGTCGCATTTGCAATATCGTCAAGATTAAAATTATTGTTTTTTACAAAATGATGGCTTTCAAATCGGG
Organism: Flavobacterium sp. GW821-FHT11G01; assembly: GCF_058808175.1. NCBI lineage: Bacteria > Pseudomonadati > Bacteroidota > Flavobacteriia > Flavobacteriales > Flavobacteriaceae > Flavobacterium > Flavobacterium sp. GW821-FHT11G01. The sequence goes on from NZ_JBXARK010000002.1 coordinate 726,448, forward strand.
CGGGAGTTATAAACCAGTTTTTTAGGTTCATTCCGCCATTTTGATCAAAGCCGTAATGGGTAAATTTAGCACTCGGAATTTTAGAAATATAAGTCAGATGCAAATCTATTTTTTCACCCGGATATAATTTTCGGTTTAGTTTTACAACAATAAAATCCGGATTTTTATCCGTTCTTTCCCATTCCAGAGCTAAATTCGCAGAATCAGTCAAATTTAAAATCGTCGTATTTCCTCTTTCTTCTGGTTTGGCAACATGAAAGCCTCTGTAAAATTCATCTGAAAAACGTTTGGCCAAAGGCGTATTTTTATCCGAAAAAGCATTATTCCAATCATTCAAAACAATTGAAGTCAAAGAATCATTTGAAGTATTGTAAAACGTAATATCCTGTCTTACATTCAGTGTTTTAAGTTCAAGATTAACCGCCACATCCATCTTAGACTGATGTTGTGCATATTGTTTTATTGAACTGAATAAAACTAAAATGAAGAATATAAATTTATAAAATGATTTCAAGGATGGCTTAGAAATTAAGGGATATACTTAAGTTACGAGCTTAAAGTTGTTTTGGTTTTTTGTAAAAATAGCATAAAAAAAGCTGTTTAAAAAAACAGCTTTCAATTTTTATAAAAGTTAAGGAAATTTAACCATATAAGTTATATAAGTTCAATTAAGGTTTGCTTAAAAAATGATACAAAACAGATTATTTAATATCATTTATTGAGACAAAAAACACTAGAAATTTGGACTTAAATCGTATTTTTTGTAGAATTTATCCAGAACGTCAACTACTTCATCTTCAGTATCAACTACTTTAAATAAGTTTAAATCGTCAGGGCTTACAGTATGCATTTTTTCAACCAAAACCGTTTTAACCCATTCAATTAATCCTGACCAGAATTCAACTCCAACTAATATAATTGGGAATTTTCCAATCTTCTTGGTTTGGATCAAAGTAATCGCTTCAAACATTTCGTCCAAAGTTCCAAAACCTCCTGGCATTACTACAAATCCCTGAGAATATTTTACGAACATTACTTTTCTAACAAAGAAATAATCAAAATTTAGGTTTTTATCGTGATCGATATAAGGGTTAAAATGCTGCTCAAAAGGCAATTCAATATTCAAACCAACAGATGTTCCACCGCCTAAATGTGCACCTTTGTTTCCCGCTTCCATAATTCCGGGACCACCGCCTGTAATCACACCGTAACCCGCTTTACTAATTTTATAAGCAATTTTTTCGGCTAACAAATAGTATTTATCGTCTGGTTTTGTTCTCGCCGATCCAAAAATTGAAACACACGGACCAATACGTCCCATACTTTCGTAACCGTTTACAAACTCGGACATGATTTTAAAAATCGCCCAGCTGTCATTGGTTCTAATTTCGTTCCACGTTTTTTGTTTCAAACGATCCTGAATTACTTTATCCTCATCATTATCAAAATCTTCTAATCTCATTTTTGGTATATTATAATTTATATTTTTTTAAGGAGCTATTTACTTCGTCAGTCGCTATCGCTCGTGTTCTGCTGTCCACTATATCTTTTATATCCGCCGCGGCGGACACAAAAGGATGCCGTTCCCATCAGGGCTAGGGGACTTGTTTTCAATAGAAGAATCCTTTATTAATAGGTTTGTTCTTCAATTGATTTAGTAATAGGACTTTTAACTTTTCCGGTATGTTCTGTGGTTTTGGATTCAATAAGCATTATTAAACACTCCTCAACAGATGAAACCCTGTGATTTATTCCTTTTTTTACAACAAATAATTCACCTTTTTTCATAGTGAATGAGGGTTCATTTTCAATTTCCATTAAAAGTTCACCATCAACAATATAAAATAATTCGTCTTCATTTTCGTGATTATGCCACGGTATTTCCTGACCTTTTATTTTAGCCACTTTAATATATTGATCATTTACTTCATCAATTATTTTGGGTGAAAAATATTGGTCTACGTTACTGAATTTTTCCTTTAGATTCATAGATTTTATATTAGTCTTACCGGAATGAAAAATTTTTTCAAAAACGGCTAGCTAAATTAAGTCTTTTTTTCAGAATTGTCACAAGAATGTCTATTTATTAATTTAAATGTAACATTTGTGGATAGGTAGGTTTTAGTTTAGAATTCATTTTCAATTGATTATGGAAAATGAAATTTTTCAACATTTACAAAATCTATTAAAGTATGACTTTCCCACAGAACTAAATTATAGGCGTTATCAACGGATTAATCTGGAAGCCTGGGGACGTCGTTACAAATATTTCGTTCTCTCTGGAGCTTGATAAAGAGTTTATGTCAAAAAAAACGTAGGTTCTATTTATTTTGTAGGGATGGATTTTAATCCATCCCATATTGAAAATTGGGTTATTCCAGTTCTTTTTTCAAAAACTTAGCCGTGTAGCTTTTTTTATTTTTAGCTACTTCTTCAGGAGTTCCTTTAGCGATTAATTGTCCACCACCTTTTCCACCTTCAGGACCAATATCGATAATATAATCGGCAAGTTTTATAACGTCCATATTATGTTCGATCACTAAGATTGTATTTCCTTTATCAACCAGTTTATTGATTACATCCATTAAAACGCGAATGTCTTCGAAATGTAATCCTGTGGTTGGTTCGTCCAAAATATAGAATGTATTTCCGGTATCTTTTTTAGACAATTCCCCAGCAAGCTTAATACGCTGCGCTTCACCGCCCGAAAGTGTTGTACTTTGCTGTCCAAGTGTGATATATCCTAAACCAACATCCTGAATGGTTTTTACTTTCCTGTAAATCTTCGGAATGTTTTCAAAAAATGGAACTGCTTCATCAACCGTCATATTCAAAACATCCGAAATTGATTTTCCTTTGTATCGAATTTCCAATGTTTCTCTGTTAAAACGTTTTCCCTGACAGGTTTCGCATTCTACATAAACGTCTGGTAGAAAGTTCATTTCGATTGTTCTAACTCCAGAACCTTCACAAGTTTCGCAACGCCCGCCTTTTACATTAAAACTAAAACGTCCGGCTTTATAACCACGAATCATACTTTCAGAAGTCATCGTAAACAGGTTTCTAATTTCGGTGAAAACTTCGGTATAAGTAGCTGGATTAGAACGTGGTGTTCTTCCAATCGGACTTTGGTCAATATCAATTACTTTATCAATATGTTCCAGGCCTTCAATTTTTTTATACGGTTGCGGTTTTTTTACGCCATTAAAATAATAGGCATTTAAAATAGGGTAGAGTGTCTCGTTAATTAAAGTTGATTTTCCACTTCCTGAAACTCCCGTCACACAAATTAATTGTCCTAAAGGCAATTCGATAGAAACATTTTTAAGGTTATTTCCTGTTGCTCCACTTAGTTTTAAAAACTTTCCATTCCCTTTACGACGTTCTTTTGGAATCTCTAATTTCATTTTACCATTCAGATATTGAGCGGTAATCGTGTTTGATTTTAAAGTTTCTGCTGGTGTTCCAATGCTGATAATTTCGCCACCATATTTTCCGGCTTTCGGACCAATATCAATGACATAATCAGCGCGTTCGATCATGTCTTTATCGTGTTCTACTACAATAACCGAGTTTCCTATATCGCGTAATTGTTCTAAGGAATGAATCAGTTTTTCATTATCTCTTTGGTGTAAACCAATACTTGGCTCATCCAAAATATATAATACACCAACTAATTGTGAGCCAATTTGGGTTGCCAAACGAATACGTTGTGCTTCACCACCTGAAAGTGATTTTGAACTTCGGCTTAAAGCCAAATAATTTAAACCAACATTCATCAAAAAGTTCAAACGATCTTTGATTTCTTTAACGACTTCAGAAGCAATCAAAAGTTGTTTGTCTGATAAATGACTATTTAAATCCTGAAACCACGCTGTTAAATCTGAAATATCCATATCACACAATTCGGTGATATTTTTTCCATTCACTCTAAAAAACTGCGCTTCTTTTTTCAAACGTGAACCTTCACAAACCGGACAATTTACTTCGTCCATAAAATCTTTTGCCCAACGTTTTATAGTAGTTGAAGCGCTTTCGTCATATTGATTTTTGATGAAATGCGAAATTCCTTCAAAATCAATTTTATAATCGCGCGTAACACCTAAATCTTTTGAGTTTACTGTAAATTTATCTTTTCCGCCATGAAGAATCATGTTCATTGCTTCTTCCGGAATTTTCTCAATAGGATCTGTTATTTTAAATCCGAATTTTTCTCCAATAACTTCTAATTGCTTGAAAATCCATGACGATTTATATTCGCCAAGTGGAGCAAAACCACCACTTTTAATTGATAATTTTGGATTCGGAATAATTTTTTTAATATTGATTTCGTGAACCGTACCCAATCCGTTACAATGCGGACAAGCACCTTTTGGAGAGTTAAACGAAAATAAATTTGGTTCCGGATTTTGATATGAAATTCCTGTTGAAGGACACATTAAATTTCTACTAAAATAACGTACTTCATTGGTGTCCTGATCTAAAATCATTAATACATTTTCACCGTGATGCATAGCGGTATTAATACTTTCTGATAATCGTTTTTGATTATCTTCAGTATCTTCAATCAACATTCGGTCGACTACAATTTCGATATCGTGGGTTTTGTAGCGATCCAGTTTCATTCCTGAAACCAAATCCTGAACTTCGCCATTTACACGAACTTTTAAGAAACCTTGTTTGGTAATTTGTTGGAATAATTCGGCGTAATGTCCTTTTCTGGCTTTAATTACAGGAGCCAAAATATTGATTCGTTTTCCATTAAAATCCTCAATAATCAAATCTTTAATTTGCTCATCAGAATAAGAAACCATTTTCTCGCCTGTATTGTAACTGTAAGCGTCAGCACCACGAGCGTATAAAAGTCTTAAGAAATCATATATTTCAGTAATAGTTCCAACAGTAGAACGTGGACTTTTACTGGTCGTTTTTTGTTCGATAGCAATTACTGGCGAAAGTCCATCAATTTTATCCACATCCGGACGTTCGAGGCCACCAAGAAACTGTCTGGCATAAGCCGAAAAAGTTTCTACATAGCGACGTTGTCCTTCGGCATAAATCGTATCAAAAGCCAAAGATGATTTTCCCGAACCTGATAAACCAGTAATTACGACCAGTTTTTCACGCGGAATTGAAATATCGATATTTTTTAGATTATGAACTCTTGCACCAAGAACTTCAATAGTATTGTCTTTTTCTAACATAATTTTGAGCAAAACGCAAAGTTACCACTTTGATTTATTCTTTTTATACTAGAGCACAAAACTTTATGTTACAATTAGTAACAAAATAACTTTCATTATGAATGTTTTTCTTTTTGAAAAATATAGAAATTGAGACTTTTTATTCTATCGTCATTGAACGAAGTTTCATTCTATAAGCTTCAAGAGCTATAGATTTGGAAATGAAGCCATAATATTTGTCATTTCGTAAAACAGGAAGAAAAGCTGATTTTGATTTTTCGAACTTGCTCATCACGATTTCCATGCTGTCAAAAGAGGAAATAGTGGCTGGTGGCGTTTTCATAACATCTTTAATCAAAGTATATTTTACACGATATGTATTAAAAATAATTTCACGGATATCATTAAAATGAACCACACCAACGAGTTCTTTTTCATGTGTCACAACCGCAAAAACAACCTGATTAGAATGCGAAATAAGATCAACTAATTTAGTAAGGTTTTCATCTGGATGGACTGTCAAATAATCGCATTGAATTATAGTATCAATATCTAAAGTTGATAAGATATTGGAATCTTTATTGCTTGTAAAAGCGTGACCTTTTTTGGCCAGGCCTTTTACATCTAGTGAATATTTTTCAAAACGTTTTGAAATCGCAAAACTTATGGAAGATACAATCATTAGCGGAATCATTAAACTGTAACCACCAGTTATTTCAGCAATTAAGAATATCGCGGTTAACGGTGCATGAAATAATCCGCTCAAAATACCTGCCATTCCAACCATAGTGAAATTAGTAATTGGTAATTTTGCTAAACCAATCATGCTTATAAATTTTGAAAAGAAAAAACCTAAATAAGATCCTAAAAATAGGGATGGAGCAAAGTTTCCTCCATTTCCTCCACTTCCGATAGTTAATCCGGAAGCGAAAACTTTTACCATCATGGTGCAACCAACAAAAAGAAGTAAAACCCATTGGTTATTTCTAAAATCTCCAAATAAGGTATTATCTAAAATTTTCCCCGGATCAGATTCAGATAGTGTCTTGATGCTTTCGTAACCCTCACCAAAAAGCGTAGGAAAAACAAAAATAAGTAAAGCTAATAACGAAGAACCAATTAATGCTTTTTTGTAAGCACCCATTTTCAATTTCGCAAAATAATGCTCTACTCTTTGAAAATTTCTGGCGTAATACACAGCAATAAAACCAGTTAATATTCCGAGAATTACATAAAAAGGAATGTTGTGATAATTGAAAGCTTCCTGTTTCTTAAAAGACAACAGAATAGTTTCATCTAAAACAATAGCAGAAACCAAAGCTCCGGTCGCTGCCGAAATCATAATAGGAGTAAAAGCTGAAATACTCACATCGACCAATAAAACTTCAATAGCAAATAAAACTCCGGCAATGGGCGCATTAAAAGCTGCAGCGATTCCTGCCGCCACACCACAGCCAATGAGTAAAGTTCTGTCTTTATATTGTAATTTATAATTTTGGGCAAAGTTAGAACCAAAAGCAGCTCCAGTAACTACGATTGGACTTTCAAGTCCGGCAGAACCTCCTAAACCAACCGTTAACGAACTGGTTACAATTTGAGCATACATTTGTTTCTTCGGAATAATACTTGCTTTTTTTGCAACAGCATATAAGATTTGAGAAGTTCCTTTTTCGATTGTTCCATTCAATATTCTTTTTACAACAAAAACCGTAAGTACAATACCAATAATAGGCAAAATACTGTTGATGAAACTTAATTTTAAAATAGCATTAATATAAGTTGCAAACGAAAAAACGCTATGCGCAAAAGTTTTTAAAACGATAACGGCGAAGGCGCATGAAATACCAATTAAAACACTTGATAAAAAAATAAACTGCTTTGGTGTCATTAAGGATTGCGCCAAAGCAATAATGCTTTCTAGTTTTCTAAAATATTTTTTTAGCATTCTGTTTGTAAAAAGTTAGGGATATTGCAAATTTAGCTCTTAACATTCGAATTTGTATAAATTTAAGTACAAATCTTTATAAAATTTAAAAACCAACTGCTTTGTCATCGCCTCGAAAATCGGCACCAGCTTCAAGGGTTTTGTTTGGAAGTACCAAAATTGCATCAACTTTACCGATTATAGGAGTTGGATTTTCGTTAATTAAATATCCTTTTGCTTTAAGTTTATTGATAGTGTTATTATCAAAAGTACTGGGCTCAAAAGTAATAAGATCCGGAAGCCATTGATGGTGAAATCTTGGTGCGTTTACAGCTTCCTGCATACTCAATTTATATTCGTAAACATTTAATATAGTTTGCAAAACAGAGGTAATAATCGTTGAGCCTCCGGGAGTTCCCACAACCATAAAAAGTTTTCCGTCTTTCTCAACAATTGTTGGTGTCATTGAACTTAACATACGTTTTTGCGGTGCAATACTATTCGCCTCGTTTCCTACTAATCCAAACATATTTGGAGATCCTGGTTTAGCGCTAAAATCATCCATTTCGTTGTTTAAAAAGAAACCTAATTCGTCACAATAATATTTGGATCCGTAGCCATCATTTAAAGTTGTTGTCGCTGCAATCGCATTTCCAAATTTATCGACAATAGAGTAGTGGGTAGTTTCAGTACTTTCATTATAAGTTACGTTTCCTTCTTTTATTTCTGAGGATAAACTGGCTTTATCAACATTAAAAGTAGACATTCTATCTTTTAAATAATCTTCAGAAAGTAGTGCGTTTACTGGAATTTTTACAAAATCTGGATCGCCAAGAAATTGACTTCTGTCCGCATAAGCCCTTCTTTCTGCTTCAACAATTATCTGAATGGCTTCGGCTGAATTATGTCCCATTTTTGCTAAATCATAAGGCGCAACCATCTTTAGAATTTGAGCCAGACAGATTCCGCCGCTGCTTGGTGGAGACATTGAAGTAATCTTTAAATCTTTATAGGTAAACTGAAGTGGTTTTCTCCACTTTGCGTCATATTTGGCTAAATCCTCTAAAGTAATAATGCCGCCTTTTTTCTGAAGATAATCGACTAAAATTTTGGCAGTTTCACCTTTGTAAAATTCATTTCTTCCGTTCTTCGAAATTCGTTTTAAAGTGTTGGCAAGAGCAGGATATTTAATAGTATCATTTTCTTTAAAATTAGTAGCTAATAAAGTTGTTGATCCATTAACTTTTACAATAGCATTACGATAATCATTCAAACTTTTTTCCTGTTTTTTGGTTACAATAACTCCTCTTTCAGCCAGAGCAATAACAGGTTTTAAAATTTCGTACATTGGCATAGAGCCAAATTTTTTATGAACAGCAAAAACGCCTGCAACAGTTCCGGGAACGCCAATTGCTAAAGCTGTTTCAGTACTTTTTCCTTTGATTACATTTCCATCCTGATCTAAAAACATATCTTTTGATGCGGCTAAAGGTGCTTTTTCACGATAATCTAAAGAACCTACTTCCCCATTTGCTTTTCGATACACCATAAATCCGCCTCCGCCAATATTTCCTGCAAACGGAAAAGCAACAGCCAGAGCTAATTCGGTGCCAACCATCGCATCAAAAGCATTTCCTCCTTTTTTCATAATATCTGCACCTATTTTAGAAGCTTCTTCTCTTGCCGAAACAACCATGGCTTTTGAAGTAACCAATCCGGTTGGATTTTGTTGTGCAAAACTAAATGCAGAAATGAAACAGCATAAAAATGTGATTTTTTTCATAACGAGAAAATATTGGTTTTTATAGAATCAATTTGATTTTATAGAGAAAGTAATTTTTGTTTGGCCTGATCTTGTATTTCCTGGAAGAAATCGGTGAATTCCTGCTCAAATTCGGCATAAAATTCTTTTAGTTCTTCACTGGCAAATTGCATTTTGGATACGTTTTTCGACCTTCGGTCCATTTGAGTTAAAATTTGATGTATGCCTTCAACTGTCCTGTAGCTTAAAAGCCAGTTTCTTTCAATCATATAAGGCATTAAACCTTGAGTTTTTTCGGTTAAAACATCATAATTTAAATGAAGTGAATTATAGAACCGATTGATGAAATCTTCTAATTTTTCATCAGAATATTTTGTCCAGTTTTTTGCTAAAAAGTGATCGTAAATAATGTCTACAATCACGCCGGCATAATGATGGTATTTTTCATGTAATCGCTTGGTACTTTGCCTGAAAATATCATGCGAATCGGTATAAGTGTCTATAAAACGATGAAGAATAATTCCCTTTTGTACATCTTCAGGAAAATGTTCAAACTGTTTCCCACGAATGCCATCCGCCATAAAATTGCCGATTTTGATCAAATCATTATCACCAGAAAGATATATGTGGGCTAGGAAGTTCATTTTTTTTAAGTTGCTAAAGTTCTGAGATGCTAAGTTGCTAAGGTTTTTTACAGCTGGTATCTCGAAGTTTCGAGACTGAGTCCTTAAGAAACTAGGTTCTCTCTTGTAAATGTATAAAAACTTTTTCAAATCGTTTTTGTAATAAATCTTAGAAACTTACAACCTTAGCCCGTTAGCAACTTTTTTTTGGAAATCTTAGTATCTTAGTACCTCAGAACCTTAGTAACTTTTCTATATTTGTAAATAAAATAACCATAACTCACAAAGATGACTTTAATAAAATCAATATCCGGAATTCGCGGAACTATAGGAGGAAAAGTTGGTGATAACCTGACTCCTGTTGACGCTGTGAAATTTGCATCGGCTTACGGAACCTTTTTAAAAAATAATACTTCAAAAGAAAAATTAACGGTTGTTATTGGTCGTGATGCCAGAATTTCCGGACCAATGATTCATAATCTGGTTGTAAATACGTTGATAGGTTTAGGAATTAATGTAATTGATCTTGGACTTTCGACTACACCAACTGTCGAAGTTGCAGTTCCTTTGGAAAAAGCAGACGGTGGAATTATTTTAACGGCTTCTCATAATCCAAAGCAATGGAATGCTCTTAAATTATTGAATGAAAAAGGAGAATTTTTAAGTGGAGCTGAAGGTGCAAAAATTCTTGAAATTGCAGAGGCGGAAGCTTTCGATTTTTCTGATGTAGATAATTTAGGAGAAATCACAGTAAATGATGCTTATATGGATATTCACATCGACGAGGTTTTAAACTTGCCTTTGGTTGATGTTGAAGCTGTAAAAGCAGCTAAATTTAAAGTTGTTGTTGACGGAGTGAATTCTTCTGGGGGAATCATTATTCCGAAATTATTAGAATTAATGGGCGTTGAAGTTGTAAAATTATATTGCGAACCAAACGGACATTTTCCTCATAATCCAGAACCTTTAAAAGAACATTTGACTGATATTTCAGAATTGGTAGTTAAAGAAAAAGCACATTTAGGAGTTGTAGTAGATCCGGATGTTGATCGCTTGGCTTTTATCAGTGAAGACGGAGAAATGTTTGGAGAAGAATATACATTAGTGGCTTGCGCCGATTATGTTTTAAGTAAAACTCCGGGAAATACAGTTTCAAACATGTCATCATCACGTGCATTGCGCGATGTTACTAAAGCACATAACGGCAACTATGAAGCCAGTGCTGTAGGTGAGGTGAATGTGGTTGAATTGATGAAAAAAAATAATGCTATTATTGGTGGTGAAGGTAACGGTGGAATTATTTATCCGGAATCTCACTACGGACGTGATAGTTTGGTTGGAGTTGCTTTGTTCTTAACGCATTTGGCAAACAAAAAAATGTCAGTTTCTGCATTACGTGCTTCTTATCCGGAATATTATATGAGTAAAAATAAAATTGAATTAACGCCACAAATTGATGTTGATGCGATTTTGGTTGCCATGACAGAAAAATACAAAAACGAAGATATTACTACAATTGATGGTGTAAAAATTGATTTCGCTACAGAATGGGTTCATTTAAGAAAATCAAATACAGAGCCAATTATTCGTATTTATACTGAAGCTCCTTCACAGGAAAAAGCAGATGTTCTTGCACTTCGAATTATAGATGAAATAAAAGCAATTGCCGGAATTTAGTTAGAAAAAATTCTAAGATTCTAAGTTGCTAAGATTTTTAAATCAGTTTCCAAAAAAAAACTCTTTCATTAATTTGAAAGAGTTTTTTTTATTTAGGTGAGTTGGTTATTAGTTTTTGATGATTTTTATTGATTTTTTTACTGCTCCATAACTAGCATTAACAATGTAAACGCCTGTCGAAAGCTTATCTCCAATTTTAATATCTTCATTTGTAAAATGATTATTTGAAGAGTGGCACACAATTCCTTTCATATCAATAATTTTCAAACTTAAAGGTTCAGTCACATCCGATTTAATATGGAGCGTTGATTGTGTTTTAACTGGATTTGGATAAACGGTAAAGAAATCTTTTTCAAGAATTGGATCATTTACGCCTAAGTTTGCAACAGTAACATCGATAAAGTTAAAATTCATATCATTCGATTTGAATTTAACTTTAAGATAAACTTCTCCTTTTGGTAATGCAACTCCGCTTACAAGTTTGTCTACATAGGTTTGGTAGCCACCTGTAATTGGAAAAGTTTCATCTGTTTTTACTACAACGTCATTAACTAAAACATCAAATTTCCCAGGAATTGTTGGGGATGCCACTCTAAAGTTTAAATTATAAGTTCCGGCATTAGTAACATTTAGCATAAATTCATTCCAGTCTCCGGCTTCAATAAAACATACATTTTGACCAGTTCCGGAATCTGTTGTGTTTTGTAGACCTGTACCTTTTCTTCTGTAATGTTTGTTGGCTGTAATTCGACCAGGAACATTCATTTTTTTAGTTGTATAGGTTGTATTAACATATTCTATTCCTATTGGCTTTAAGACTCCGCTTTCTGGGGCAAATAATTGTCCTTCAAGCATGTCTGTCCAGGTTGGATCAACTCTTCCACTAAACCACGAATACCTGTAAATGTCAGGATCATTTTCAAAACTGGTTATAATTTCTTTCATGAAAGCCGTTTTTTCAGCAGCAGTTTGAATTACCCTGTTAGCAAATTCAGTAACCCAAACAGGGCGATTGTATTTTTTGAGAAGTCCTGTAACGCCAATCACTGCACCGGAAGAGCTGTCATAAGTATGAAAAGCAATATAATCAACTTTACAATTGGGACATAAAAGAAAAAATTGATCATGCCACGCCACAGGGCTGGTATAACCACCATAATTGACAGGGCCATTATAGGCGGGTGCTGCACTTACGATTTCCAGATTTTTTGCAGCTGCTATTTTTTCGATATTAGCCCACGCATTTACTGCTTCCTGGGGTGTTAATCGGGCACCATCATTGAAATTAGGTTCGTTAAAAGCTAATAAATATTTTGCACCGGGTTTTATTTTATTGATGAAGTTTTGTACATCATCAACTGAAGCTTTTCCCCAGGCCATTGGTACAAATTCAACACCAATTGACTCGTAAGTCGGATTAATAGCAGGTTCTGGAGATGGACTCCAATTATACCACCAGGATACACCAGGTTTAAGCGCGGTTAAATCCTCTATTGAATGATATCCGTAAGCGATGCCACGTTTTGGGCTTTGAGCGAAAGTAGCTATTGAAAAAAATAGCACTAAAAATGTAAGAAATAGGTTTTTTGTCATAAATAGATAAATTAGATTGGGGTAAATTTTATCGATTTCAAATGTATGGTTGTTTTTGTAACCAATTGTGTATTTCTTATCAAAAAAAATATTACAAAAACTCATCAGAATTATTTTGACATTTTAATTATTGATTTGAACAAAAAAGTCCAAAAAGCAATACTTGCTTTTTGGACTTTTAAATATTTTAATAAAAGAAATTATTCAACGCGATGTTTCCATCTTTTGTGCGTCCATAAATAATATTCAGGAGCTTCATAGATTTGTTTTTCAACTTCTCTTAAGTATTTTTCTGTGATTTCGAAATTCTCGAATTCTTTAGGATTGTCAGCAATTGGTACAATTGTCGCTTCATAATATCCTCTTCCTATTTTTTTTACTTTAATAAAAATAACACTCAAGTCATATTTTTTGGCCAACATTTCAGCTCCTGTATGAACCGGAACTTCTATTCCCATAAATTTCATCGAATGAAAAATTCTATCTAATTTCGGTGACTGATCACTTGCTAAACCATAAAGACTTAAAATTCCGTCACGTTGGTTTTGTGCCATTAACGGAATTGCTTTCTTGGTTTCAACCAACTCGGCATCGTATTTTCCTCTTATTTTTCGAACCAGTTTATCAAAATAAGGATTGGCAATTTTTTTATAAACACCAACTCCGTTAAAAATCATTCTTTTATTAAGTGTCAAAAGCCATTCCCAACTAGCATAGTGAGAAGCTACTAAAACAACGCTTTTTCCTTTTTTTTCATACTCATGAAAAAGATCCATATTAGTAATGGTAAATCTTTTTTCCATTTCCTCAGGTGTAATGCTCATCGTTTTGACCATCTCCAAAAACATATCACACATGTGCTGATAAAATTTCTTTTCGATTTCTTTTCGCTCTTTATCACTCAGGTGTGGCAACGTTAATGCGAGGTTTTCGCGAACAACTTTTCTACGGTAACCAATAACATGATATACCAGAAAATAAATGAAATCTGATAGCCAGTAAAATATTCGGAAAGGAAGTATAGAAATAAGCCAAAGAAAAGGATAGGCTAAAATATAAACAAGAAATTGCATCTAACTTTTTTTTTACAAAGATAAAGTAAAAATGAATAACGTTGGATGTTTTGGTTTGTACTCAAGTTGTATTTGAGAATGATTATATTTACCACTCATTTTAAACATTTTTTATGAACACCGTTAATACCGTTTTGGTTGGAATTATAGTTGCCAATGCATTGATTAGTTACAAAGGTTTTAATGATCTTGCTTTTTTTAGAAAATATGAATTTCATGTTGGAAGTATTCGTTCTGGTGAACAAATCAGAATGCTGTCTTCTGGATTTTTGCATGTTGATATGATGCATTTAATATTCAATATGTTGACACTTTGGTTCTTCGCGCCAGTTGTGATAGAGTGGCTTGGAACAATTTCTTTCGTTTTAATTTATTTTGGAAGTTTAATTTTTGGAAGCTTGCTAACAATGTTGTTTCATAAAAATGATTATAGTTATCGTGCCGTTGGAGCTTCGGGTGCTGTGACAGGAATTTTGTATTCTGCCATTTTATTACAGCCGGATATGATGCTGGGAATCTTTTTTGTCATTCCGATGCCAGCTTATCTTTTCGGAATTTTATATTTATTATATTCAATTTACGGAATGAAAGCCAAAAATGACAATATTGGTCACACAGCGCATTTTGGAGGTGCTATAGGAGGTTATTTGATTACTTTGCTAAAAGAACCTTCGTTAATTGTAGATCATAGTTTGATGGTTATATTATTGGCAATTCCGATTTTAATACTTTTTGTTATGGCCAAATTAGGAAAGTTGTAATGCTGGCATAACTTTTGAAATGCCCTAATCAATAATTTTAAAATATAACAAAAATGAAAAAAGTAGTATTATTCTTAACAATCATGTTTATGACTATGTCTTACGGCCAAGAAATCAAACAAATCCCTCAGATCAATGTAAATGGAGAAGGAAAAGTAAAAATAGCTCCTGATCAGGTTTCTATTTCAGCTACAGTTGAAACAAAAGGAAATAATGCTAAAGACGTCAAAAAGCAAAATGACGAAAAAATGGATGCTGTTTTAAAATTCATCAAAAAAATGAATATCCCAACAGCAGATTTCAGAACAAAACAAGTAGCGCTTAATCCGCAATATGACTACGAAAAAAAGAAAACAAGTTATAATGCAACACAAACAGTTGAGATTTTAGTGAAAGATTTGTCTAAATATGATGAATTGATGGAAGGTTTAGTTCAACAAGGAATTAACCGTTTAGATAACGTTTCTTTTGAATCATCTAAATTAGCACAATATCAGTCAGAAGCTAGAAAATTAGCAATTAAGGATGCAAAAGCTAAAGCAGAAGATTATGTTTCTGTTTTAGGTCAAAAAGTAGGTAAGGCGTATACTATTTCAGATAATTCACAAATTTATCATCCACAACCAATGTATGCTGCAATGCGAATGAAAGAATCTGCAGATGCCGGAGCTTCAAACGAAACTTTAGCAATTGGAGAAATCGAAATTACAGCCAATGTAAGCGTTAGTTTTATTTTAGATTAAGGATAAAATAAATTTCAATATTTAAAATCCCAAATTCCAATTGTTTAATTGAAATTTGGGATTTTTCTTTAAAGCTATTTGAATAGTAAATAAACAGGATGGCTTATTTAAAATAGTAATTATTTTTAAGATTTTGTAAGCAAGAGATTGAAATTCACCTTAATGTCATCGGCCACTTTTTTACTTACCAGTTTCGGAATTTCAATATCAAAATCTTCAGGCTTTACTACAAAATTCCCTGTTACAGTAATTTTATCACCAGATTTTAAAATTTTGGCATTTGTAGTTATTTTTTTTGTTTTTCCGTGTAAGGTCATGTCTCCCGAAATCTTAAATATTTTAGCTGTTGATGAAAGTTTTGAGACATCAAAATCTTCAACCGCACCTTTAAATGTTGCTTTAGGAAATTTATCTGATTCTACATAGTTTTCATTAAAATGTTCTTCCATTAATGCAATCTTAAATCGAAAGCCTTTCATAAGAGTTAAAACGGCAATTTCTCCAGTTGAAGATTCTAAAATGGCAGACGTATTTTTGTTTTCTGCTGCAACTTCTTCAAAAGATTCAACAGAAGCTTCAAATTTTAAGTTTCCGGTTTTTGTTATATATTTCTGAGCCGAAATAGGGAGTATTCCAACAAACAAAAAGAGAAGTACAATTATTTTTTTCATTTTTACTGTTGATTTAATTTTCCAATAATCCATCTGTATTCCATTGCAGAATGATATTTATTTTATCCTGTGGCATTCTTCCTGATTGTGGCATTTGCCCGGGCGTTCCGTTTTGCTTCTGAATTCTGTCTAATAAATCAGTATTTAATGTTGCGTCTTTAACCTGAGTATAAGTTTCTAAAGGCCTCAGCCCTGAGCCAGAAGCATGACAGGCAATGCAATTTGCATCAATAATAGACTTGACATTTGCTGTATAAGTAACTTCATCAACTATAACAGTTGGTTCTTGTAAATCTTCATAAGTTCTAGATTCACAACTGTATAAGGATAGTATAATACCAGATAAGTAAATATATTTTTTCATATTTTATACTTTTAAAAAACTCTATATAAATTAAATCCAAAGAAAAAATCGCCTTTGCCCCAATCGCCAGAAGCACTTGTGAGGTAACCACTTTCGGTCATTGATTGAGAATTGGTAAAAAGCAATTGAAAAACGTGACCTCCGGTTTCTATGTCTAATCCAACGGATAGTGGATTATTATAAAAGTCTGGTTTATTAAAATTCTGACCATATTCTAAATTAAGAGAAAGTCTTTTCGTTAATTTTAATCTTCCACCGGCTCCCAGAGTAAATTGGTTATCGTTTTCTATCTCGGGATTATACAGGTTTTTATGGATAAATGAAGGAGCTAATTCTAAAGATAGTTTATTAGAGAATTTTCTTGAAATCAGAATTTGATTTATATAAGTTAATCGATCTGAAAATTCAATTTTAGGATAATCGTCCTTCTTTAATCCACTATTAAAATCTATCGTACTGTAACCAACAATATCAACAGGAAACGTTTCACTTTGTCTTATAAGCTTAAATTTTGCCGATGCTTCATTTATTTTTAACAAAGTATGATGAGATGCACTTACAGAAAGCCAATCGGTTACGCCATAAATTCCTCCAATTTTTGTAGTTGCATCATCAAAACCGAAAAATTCTGAGATTCCACCTTTTACAGAACCAAATCGATGAGAAATAACAAGATAAAATTCTTTTTTGGCAGCTAGTTTGGTAGATTGAAGGGTTATAATTTGCAAAGCTTTAAATGTGGCTGTCACGCTTTTATCGACTACTTGGGTTGAATCCAGTGTAGAGAGCAAATCGTCTTGAGCATTGCTATAAAGACAGATTAAAAAACTGGCTATTATGAATATTTTTTTTTTCATATTTTAATTTTGTTGAATACTGCATTGATCAAATTTTACTATTTCGAATAAATCATCAAAACCAATACATCTCCCTTTTATATTGATTTGTTTATTTATCAAAGCCTTTTTTACTTTTCCGTTCATTTTGCAAAACACTTTTTTGTCTATGACCATGGTAGAATCGGTAACTTCTGAAACTATTCCTTCAATTTCAATTGTTTTATTTAAGTATTTAGAATCAGCTTGTGACGGATCTACAGCATATTCTTTTTCTAAATTTTCAGCTGTAATTGTAAGTATTGATTTTTCATTATTGATGTCTCTGGCATCTTTGTATAAAATATTTTGGTAGATATAATAAGGGCCAAAACTTATCACTAATAAAAATATCAGAATCTTGATTCTTGTTTTATTCATGTTGATTTTGTGATTTTAAATTTTGCAGTAGTATGCAGAGATTTTCGGTTTTTATTATTTCAAATTAGCCCAATTTCTATTGGACTAATTTGAAATGCTATTTACTGTTTTATATAGCAAGAGGTATGTCTTTTACGGGTACTGGCCAAATTCCCGGACTAGGAAAACTAATTCCTTTATTTGCACCTCTAACGTTCGCATCTTGTCCAAAATAATACAAAGGCCAGCCATTGTAAACCAATTGAGACTTACCAAATACTGTTATAACACTAAATTTAGATTTGTCAAGAATAGATGGAACAACAATTTTGTCTGTTTCATATATTGGCCAAACAGCATTGTTTGAAAAATCTGCTTTTGTGAAATTGTTCTTCTTGAAATTATCACTTTTAAAAGTATAAAGTGTAAGCCCTTTAGCATCTGTAAAGTAGGTGGTTAAACCATCTCCAACGGTATAATCTGATTTATAGTTTTTACCATCGTGACCTATAAGTTGACTTCTTACTATCATAATAGAATAGTCTGGTTTTGCGATAAACCAGGTGCCATCAATTCCATCGCCTGTTGTTTTGCCAGCAGCTTCTGGAGTATTGACTCCACCGCCTCCGTATCCATCGCCTGCAGAAACAGGTGCGTAGTAGTACAATGGCCAGCCCATATAGGTTAATTGTTTTTTACCCGATGTAGTGGTTATAGTTGCAAAATCTGACAATGTTAATCCTGCACCTAATTTATCTGCAGTTAAATTATCTACAAAAAAAGCAGGCCATAGGGCTTCACATCCTCCGGTACATGATGTTTGACCGTTCGCATCTGTTGCGAAAAAATATAAAGATCTTCCGTTTTTATCTGAAAGATAAGATCCTAATGTCACACTTGTAGAAAGCTTAACCCCATCATTTTTTACTTCTGGAGGGGGAGTTGTAGTATTGTCATTACCGTTATCACTACTACAGCTTAGAAAAAATGTTGCTGCTACAAGGGCAACTAAAGCGAATTTAAGTTGTTTTAATTTCATTGTTTTTTTGATTAGATTAATTATAGAAAAGGGAAAAATATACTTTACAGAAAGAGTAAAGTGTTTTGTTGTTTGATTATATATCAAGGATCACATAAGTATTCGTTCAATAATTTTTACGTTACGAACTGTCATAAAAAAAATAGCTGCGCTGGTTTAATACTAAGTTTTCTAAAAAAGTCATGTTTTATTCTTTTGATAGGTTCAATAGTAAAACAGCCTTGATGTAGATTACCCTACCAAAGAAGTGATGTTTTTATAAAAAAAAATAAAAAGAGGACAAAAATCTCTTACAAACTTTGTAGAAACTGGATTAGAGAGAAATTCTAAAGCTCAGATTAGGAGTTCTTTGCAGTGCGAATGTTTCAACTTCTTCTATAGAATTTGTTAGAGAACTTATTCTATAATATTCGCTGATTTCATTTTTCCTGTTTAAGATATTTAAGATGGATATTCCTAATTTGTATTGAATTCCATTTGCGGTTTCCCATTTATAAGTAGAGGAAATATTAACCTGCGAAAAAATATGCAGATTGGTATTGTTTGGTTTATTGTAAACCAATATTGGATCTGACGGATCAATTTGAGAGAGGTTAGGAGAAGTTTTTGGCCTTCCGGATGACCATTTTGTTCCCAAAGCAATTTTGAAATTATTTTTCTCGTAGATTCCCGCCCACGATACAGTGTGCATTACTTCAAAATTGTTAGGGAAACTTGGATATTCATAATTAGAAAAATGATAATTATTATGGTTATAAGTATAACTTAGCCAAGTCAGAAAGTGATTCATTTTTTTCTGAATCAGCATCTCTGTTCCCCAAACTTCATAATCGCCTGTCATTCTAACAAACTCTAACTGGTTCTGAAAACCCTGGCTGGAAGTTGTAATACCATTTACTTTTTTATAGAAATTTTCTATATCCAGAAGCCAGTCATTCTTTTTGTAGAATAAGTTTAAAGATAGTTGTTTACTTTTTTGAATAGGAATTGTGGTGTTATTAGAGATGATCCACCGCCTTTTTTCAATGCCAAAATAATCTTTTTGTAAATCAATAATTTGTTGTGAATTTTGACTTTTTAGCTCACCCAATAATTCTAAATTCAGGCTTTTATTAATGCCGTAGCTAAACTGTATTCGGGGTTCTACAATATATTTTTTAAATTTTTCAATATAATTCAATCGGGCTCCTGCCTTAAAATATATTCGGGAAAGCGTATCGTTGTATTTTCCTTCTACAATTAAAGCGTGGGTTCTCAGAACGTCTTTAACTTTACGATAGAAATCCGGATTGGTTACCTGTTCTAAATTAGTAACGCCTATTTCGTTGAATTGATACCCATCATTAAAACTAAATTTAGAGGTAATCGTATGGTTGTTTTCTAAATTAATTCCATTATTATTAACTGTATTCTCCTGAATAACGATTTGATCTCCAATGGTGGTTTTTTGGTTGGCCAAAAGTTCATACGAAGAGTTATAGACATTAATCTTAGTTGTATTGAAATTGTTCCAGTTTCTTTTCCATAATAAATTCCCGCCATAATTTTGTTGGCGTAAAACATTGTTTTCTGATCTGTTTATGTCATATACAGTTGCACTTTGAAAAACCTCCAGATTATCTTTAATAGTAATTAAATCGAGTATTATTTGGTCTTTACTTCCAATTTTTTGAGCATATTTAAGGGTAGCATCGTAGAAACCAAATTTTTTGTCACTATGATAATTGACATTTTGTTTTTCTGAAAAATCAGTTATTGTAGTGTTTTGAAATACTTTATTAAAGTACTCTTTATATGTAGGCGTTTCTACAAAATCGGTAATAGATTTACGTGCGGAAATTTCGACATAACTTTTTTTCGAAACATTGTACTTAGCATAAATATCAGCATTAATCATATTTATTCCTGCACTAAAAGTATTTTTCTCTGCTGTTTCGGGAGTAGAAGAAATAGCTACGACACTGGATACACTTTCTCCGAAAAAGGCAGAACTCCCATTTTTATAAATAGAAATGGTATGTGCCAAATTTGGATTGAATACCGAGATTAAACCAAAAAAATGCCCCGTTTGAAACATTCGTATTCCGTTCCATAAAAATAAATTCTGATCGTGTGTACCACCACGGACATTGATGCTCGATACACTTTCGTCAATACTGTTTACACCAGGTATTTGCTGCATTGTTTGTAAAGCATCAGGTTCAATAAGCCCTGGAAGGATACCAAATTTCTTAGGTTTAATTTCAAATGAGCCGTCTTTGTTTTTTGAAATTCCTGAAGCCAAAATCGCATTGGTTTTAATTTCTGCAAGTTCTGTAATTTCAGGTTCTAATAGTATTTGAAGGCAATTTTTAGAATCCGTATTATTAACTACAATTTTTTTGGTTGTAAATCCGATGTGACTAATCAAAAGTGTAGTTGCTTCTTCTTTTTTAAACTCAAAATAGCCATTTAAATCAGTTGTAACCTGAGTTTTGTTAGGTAAACTAATATTTGCTTTTTCAATAGGTTTTTTATCTGTATTAGAAAAAATATATCCACAAATTATCTGTAATTCATTATCTTTTTTATAAATATTAATGAATTTGTTTCCTATATTTTCAAATGATAAATTGGTGTTTTTTGCCAAATATTGCAATTTTTGATCTAAAGAAAGAGATCTTTTAGGAGGGATTAATTGCAGGCCGGCAATATTATCTTCAGTGTAATTAAAGCTAACCTGATGTTGTTGCTCAATATCAATTATGATTTTTTTAAAAAGCATAACTTTCCCTTTGTCCTGAGCAAAAAGATTCAGGACAAGGAAAAATGTAAAAAACAAAAAATGAAATTGTTTGGGGAGCAACATTTATTTTTCGTCAAAAATTATTTTATTTTCTGAGACTTTTTTCGCCTCTAAATGATACGTTGTACTAATAATTTGCAAGGCTATATCCAGGTTTTTAGCAGGTAACTTTCCTGTAAATAAGGAAATTGTATCTTTTGTGTTTAATTCGATTTTAATATTATATTGCCTTTCAACTTCGTCTAATAAGGTTCTGATATTTTCTTTATAAAAACATATTTGATTTTCTGTCCATTCTGGTTTTAAGGAATGTATACTCATTTTAGTTTGTTTACCATTTTCAAAACTAACGCCTTGTCCGTGAGTTAATAAAATTTGAGTATCGGCATAATTTACCTTAACACGCCCTTCATAACACACTACATCAAATCTGTTTTTTCGGGCTTTAACATTAAATTGAGTTCCTAAAACCGACACTTTTCCAAGATTGGTATGCACTTCAAATCGTCTGCCCTTGGCTACTCTGAAATAAGCTTCTCCTTTTAATTCGAGATTTCTATTATTGTTCCAGTTCCATTTTTTATAGTTTATTTCAGAACCGGAATTTAGTACCACCTCAGAATTGTCGGGTAATAAAAAAGTTGTTTTTTCGCCATAATTTGCTGTTTGTGTTTGAGGAATAAATAACTTCAACGCAAATGTAATTCCAAGAGCCAAAACCAATATTGCCGCAGCTCTAAATGCCCATTTTTTATATAAAGGAACTACTTTTGGAGTTACTTTTTTCTGACTCAGAATACTAGACAACATAACGCTTTCATCCAAATCACCTACTTCTAAATGATCCGTATAATTTTTTATTTTTTGATATTTTTCAAAATCGGGACTTGCTTCAAATTCAGCCAATTCATCTTTCGATAAATCATTGTTGAGCCATTTTGCTAATAAGCGATTTTTTTTCATTGTACTTGTATTATATATTAAAACAATTGGAACTAAATTTACCCTACTTTTATAAATCAATTTCTTTACGTAAGCTTAATAAAGCTAAATGAATTCGTTTTTCTACTGCTTTTACGCTAATATTTAAATCAAGAGCAATTTCGCTATATTTCTTTCCGTCAATACGATGCATTAAAAAAGCTGTACGTTGTTTTTCATTTAAGTTTTCAATAGCTTTTAAAAGTTTGGCTTGAAATTGTTTTTCCTCTAAAAGATATTCGGGATTTTCATTAGTTTTATCTAAACCGGTAAAGTTTTTTTCATATCTCAAAACGACTTTTTGATGAGCAATTTCGTTGAGACTGCTATTGTTTGCAATCGTATAAATATATGATTTTGCTTTTTCCAGTGGTACAGATGCACAGTTTTGCCAAAGTTTAACAAATGCTTCCTGTGCCACATCTTCTGCCTGATCGATATTTCCAAATTTGTAAAAAAGAAAATTTCGAAGCGCTTTTATGTGACTTTTGAAAAAAGACGAAAAAATTATTTCGTCACAAGTATTTGATTGGTTTTTATTTGGCATTTGGGTTTTTCAATTTACAATGTAAAAGTATTTGTTTTTAGTTTAAGTAGGGTAAAAGCAAAGTGGATTGTTTTATAGAAATACAAGATGTTATTTTCTTTTGATAATCAGAGAATTTTCAAAAAAATGAACTCGAAACTCCTGATGTCGAATTTATTAAAAACAGTTTCTTAAATTTATTACCTTTGTAAAAATATAAATATGTTCCCTTTAAAAAAATATTTAGCAGTAGTAGCTTTTTTGTTCTTATGGTCTTGTCAAACTGAGATGGATGAGCAAAATAACAATGCACAGGGAACAATTACAAGTGTTTCTCCTCTTACTTCTTATCTTCAAAGAGTTGCAATGGTTAAAACTGTACAGGATAATATAATAGACAGATCGACTTATTGTACCATAAAATTACCTTATACCGTTACTGTTAACAATGTTCAGATTGCAATTAATGCTACTGGTGATTATCAAAAAGTATTAGATAATATCAACGCAAGTACTACAGATGATGATATCGTAAAAATAAATTTTCCAGTAATGATGGTTTACTATAATTACATCGAAAAAAATATTCCAAATGAAGCTGATTTTAATTCCTTAATTGATTATTGGAATCTTTACCCAGATCTTTTATCTAAAATCAACGGACTAAATATCAATTATCCTATAACGATTAACATTTATAACAGTGCAAATCAAATAGCGAGTTCTGTATCGATTATAAGTGATCAGGCCTTTTTCAACTTTATAAAAAATTTGAACAGTAGTCAGTATATTTCATTACAATATCCAATTTCAGTAGTAGATTACAACAATCAAACAAAATCAATTACAAACAATTCAGATTTCGAAAATGCTATAAAATATGCTATTGATTATTGTCCTGAAAATAACATTGTTTCACTTGATTTTGTAAACACTATAACAAATGGTTCCTGGTCAATACCTTATTTTTTTAATGATTCAGAAAAAACATCATCTTATAGTGGATATTCATTTGTCTTTAAAAGTGACAAATCCGTAGTGGCTACCAAAGGATCGATATCGGAAACGGGTACTTGGGAAAGTACATTGCAAAACAACATTAGAGAATTTAAAATAACTTTCAACACAGAACTACTTGGTAAACTTAATAATAATTGGAAATTGTTCGAGTTTAATAATTCGCAAGTAAGATTACGTGAGATAGGTAATACTACTAATTATCTTTATTTTGAAAAAAAATAAGTTTTCGTATCTGAATTGATTTACGATTTATAAACTAAAATGTTTTTACAATTCTTTTAATTCCACATGTTTCCTAGTTGTCTATTGAATTATGTTTTGAATCTTTATATAGATCCATTTGTTACCAAATAAATCTATATACTATTAATTAAGATAGATCCCATCTTTATACTACTTTAATAAAGATAGCACGTTTATAATATTCAGACCTCGCTTTTTACTCTCTTTAAATAATCCGGATTTAATTTATTCTCTGCTGCAAGATATAAGAGAGTAGTTTGTATACTTGTTTGTGTTTTTTGCAAAGTGGCGGGATTAAGGGAAACAAAATATATTTAATAGACTATACATAAAATTGAATTAAATAGAAAAGTCATTCTTATTCGTACTTCTTAGCTACAAATTTGTTTCTAAATGATGAGGTGCTTTGTTTTTTATATCAGAATAAGGAAATTTTATTAGAAAAAGGAGAGTTCAATTTGTTGTTCTAAGGTTTAAAAGTGATTTGTAGAGGATATAGGCCATCCAAAACAATAGATTCGACTAAGGAATTCGAAAAAAAAAGTTTTTTAAAGAAATGATTTTTTTAAAAAATAAGATAAAATAAGAAAAATCCTTCGTAATTGTAAAAAAAAGATATAGCCTAAGTTTGCTGTTATCAGAAAGTTAAGAAAAAGTTTCAAAAAAGACTTGAAAAAACTTTGTAAAAAGACTTGTGCATGTAAATAAGTTTTCTACTTTTGCACCCGCTTTGAGAGACAAGCGAAACAAGAAGAAATACACGTTCGTAGACATATTGAATTGACAGCCGTTTTAACAGAGATGTTAAAACAAAAGAATAAGAGTAATGGAATCGAGAGATTTGAAAAGAACCGATAGAGATTCGTCGATAATAATTAGTCTTGAGTAATCAAGGCAAACAATATACGATGAAGAGTTTGATCCTGGCTCAGGATGAACGCTAGCGGCAGGCTTAACACATGCAAGTCGAGGGGTAGAAGTCTTCGGACTTTGAGACCGGCGCACGGGTGCGTAACGCGTATGCAATCTACCTTTTACAGAGGGATAGCCCAGAGAAATTTGGATTAATACCTCATAGCATTATGAAGTGGCATCACTTTATAATTAAAGTCACAACGGTAAAAGATGAGCATGCGTCCCATTAGCTAGTTGGTAAGGTAACGGCTTACCAAGGCTACGATGGGTAGGGGTCCTGAGAGGGAGATCCCCCACACTGGTACTGAGACACGGACCAGACTCCTACGGGAGGCAGCAGTGAGGAATATTGGACAATGGGCGCAAGCCTGATCCAGCCATGCCGCGTGCAGGATGACGGTCCTATGGATTGTAAACTGCTTTTATACGAGAAGAAACACTCCAACGTGTTGGAGCTTGACGGTATCGTAAGAATAAGGATCGGCTAACTCCGTGCCAGCAGCCGCGGTAATACGGAGGATCCAAGCG
>NZ_JBXARK010000003.1:0-137117 GCF_058808175.1 Flavobacterium sp. GW821-FHT11G01
GGAACCCTGTTGTGGAGCACGGGAGAAACAACTTCATCCATTACGGTTTCAACACCGGGAACTTATACCGTTACCCAAACAGTAAACGGTTGTACAAGTACTTCTGGATCCGGAACCGCTGCGCCTAAAACGGCCCCATCGGCACCGACTGTAAGTGTTACAAACAACTGTGACGGCACTTCAACCTTATCAACCTCTGCGGCAGGAACCCTGTTGTGGAGCACTGGAGAAACAGCTTCATCCATTACGGTTTCCACACCGGGAACCTATACCGTTACCCAAACAGTAAACGGTTGTACGAGTACTTCGGGATCCGGAACCGCTGCGCCTAAAACAGCGCCATCGGCTCCGACTGCTTCATCTCAAACATTTTGTGTGGTAGATGCCAAAATAGTTAGTGATTTAGTTGCTATAGGGAGTAATTTAAAATGGTACAATGCCTCATCGGGAGGATCATTATATTCAGGAACAGAAACTCTTATTGATGGAATTTATTATGTAAGTCAAACTACAAATAATTGTGAAAGTAATAGAACGGCAGTAACTGTTACTGTAACTGCGAAACCAGCAAAAGTAATCACGACAGCTACAATCTGTTCTGGTGACACGTATAACTGGTCAGTAAACTCAGTTGATTATACAGCTGGAGGTACTTATTCAATAATGAGTAACGGATGTACTGCAGATCAGGAATTGCAATTAACGGTAATAAACGTTGCAAGTCCAATAGTTGGATTAATAAATCAACCAACTTGTTTATCATCAACTGCTAGTGTTGAATTAAGTGGTTTGCCAACCGGATCGTGGACTATTAATCCAGGAAATATCACTGGAAATACTACTACAACTACAATTACAGGTTTAACAGCAGGAAATACTTATAATTATACGGTTACAGATTCTTTAGGATGTAAATCAGCACCTTCTTTAAACGTATCGGTTTCAAATTATATTTGTGCAGAAGACGATACTCCATCTTCAATAAATGGAGCAGCAGGAGGAACTATATCGACTGTCTTCGTAAACGATAAAATAAACGGAGCTTCATTTTTACCAACAGATGTTACAGTTTCAACGAGTTCACTTCCAACAGGAATAGTTTTTAATTCTAATGGAACAATAACAGTTGCTCCAAATACGGTTGCGGGAACATACTTAATTACTTATACTATTTGCATGTCTGCAAACTCAAGTATTTGCGACTCTGCAACAGTAGAGATAGTAATTGAAAGACCTGTAATCGACGCGGTAACCGAAACCACAACAGCGATCAACAGCAACACTGGAGGAACGACAATTTCCCTTACTGCCAACGATACGCTAAGCGGCACACCGGTTACAGTTGGGACAGGTGCAGGCAAAGTAACTTTCACACTGGTAAGCACGCTTCCGGCAGGATTAACAATCAACGCAGATAAAACTATTACAGTGGCTCCTGGAACAGCATCCGGAAACTACGAAGTGGAATATACGATCTGTGACAATGACCATGCGCTGAACTGTGATACGGTGAAGAGTTATGTTCAGGTTACGGGCGATACGCTTGTTGCCAATGCAGATACTCCGAACCCAGTGACACAGTCGGCTACGGCCCAGACGATCATCACCGTTGTTGACAATGATACCAGAAACGGAAATCCATTGACAGCCACGGAAGTAAAAATAACAACGACAGTTGCGGACCCTTCAGGCTACCTGACATTGGATCCGGTAACAGGCGTTGCAACGCTTGGGGCGAATGCACCGGCGGGGAGCTATACGCTGACATATTCGATCTGTGACAAGACCAATGCATCAAACTGCTCAACGGCTACAGTAAGCCTAACGGTAAATGCACCGATAGTGATTCCTGTAATCGACGCGGTAACCGAAACCACAACAGCGATCAACAGCAATACTGGAGGTACGACAATCTCCCTTACGGCCAACGATACGCTAAACGGCACTCCGGTAACAGTTGGGACAGGTGCAGGCAAAGTAACTTTCACACTGGTAAGCACGCTTCCGGCAGGACTTACATTAAATGCAGACAAAACTATTACAGTAGCTCCTGGAACAGCATCAGGAAGCTACGAAGTGGAATATACGATCTGTGACAATGACCATGCGCTGAACTGTGATACGGTGAAGAGTTATGTTCAGGTTACGGGCGATACGCTTGTTGCCAATGCGGATACTCCGAACCCAGTGACACAGTCGGCTACGGCCCAGACGATCATCACCGTTGTTGACAATGATACCAGAAACGGAAATCCATTGACAGCCACGGAAGTAAAAATAACAACAACAGTTGCGGACCCTTCAGGTTACCTGACATTGGATCCGGTAACAGGCGTTGCAACGCTTGGGGCGAATGCACCGGCGGGGAGCTATACGCTGACGTATTCGATCTGTGATAAGACCAATACATCAAACTGCTCAACGGCTACAGTAAGCCTAACGGTAAATGCACCGATAGTGATTCCGGTAATCGACGCGGTAACCGAAACCACAACAGCGATCAACAGCAATACTGGAGGAACGACAATCTCCCTTACGGCCAACGATATGCTAAGCGGCACACCGGTTACAGTTGGGACAGGTGCAGGCAAAGTAACTTTCACACTGGTAAGCACGCTTCCGGCAGGACTTACATTAAACGCAGACAAAACTATTACGGTGGCTGCGGGCACAGCATCAGGAAGCTACGAAGTGGAATATACGATCTGTGACAATGACCATGCGCTGAACTGTGATACGGTGAAGAGTTATGTTCAGGTTACGGGCGATACGCTTGTTGCCAATACAGATACTCCGACCCCAGTGACACAGTCGGCTACGGCCCAGACGATCATCACCGTTGTTGACAATGATACCAGAAACGGAAATCCATTGACAGCCACGGAAGTAAAAATAACAACGACAGTTGCGGACCCTTCAGGTTACCTGACATTGGATCCGGTAACAGGCGTTGCAACGCTTGGGGCGAATGCACCGGCGGGGAGCTATACGCTGACGTATTCGATCTGTGACAAGACCAATACATCAAACTGCTCAACGGCTACAGTAAGCTTAACGGTAAATGCACCGATAGTGATTCCTGTAATCGACGCGGTAACCGAAACCACAACAGCGATCAACAGCAACACTGGAGGAACGACAATCTCCCTTACGGCCAACGATACGCTAAACGGAACTCCGGTAACAGTTGGAACAGGTGCAGGTAAAGTAACTTTCACACTGGTAAGCACCCTTCCGGCAGGATTAACCTTAAACGCAGACAAAACTATTACGGTGGCTGCGGGCACAGCATCAGGAAGCTACGAAGTGGAATATACGATCTGTGACAATGACCATGCGCTGAACTGTGATACGGTGAAGAGTTATGTTCAGGTTACGGGCGATACGCTTGTTGCCAATGCGGATACTCCGAACCCAGTGACACAGTCGGCTACGGCCCAGACGATCATCACCGTTGTTGACAATGATACCAGAAACGGAAATCCATTGACAGCCACGGAAGTAAAAATAACAACAACAGTTGCGGACCCTTCAGGTTACCTGACATTGGATCCGGTAACAGGCGTTGCAACGCTTGGGGCGAATGCACCGGCGGGGAGCTATACGCTGACGTATTCGATCTGTGACAAGACCAATACATCAAACTGCTCAACGGCTACAGTAAGCCTAACGGTAAATGCACCGATAGTGATTCCTGTAATCGACGCGGTAACTGAAACGACAACAGCGATCAACAGCAATACTGGAGGAACGACAATCTCCCTTACGGCCAACGATACGCTAAGCGGCACACCGGTAACAGTTGGAACAGGTGCAGGTAAAGTAACTTTCACACTGGTAAGCACGCTTCCGGCAGGATTAACCTTAAATGCAGACAAAACCATCACGGTGGCTGCGGGCACAGCATCAGGAAGCTACGAAGTGGAATATACGATCTGTGACAATGACCATGCGCTGAACTGTGATACGGTGAAGAGTTATGTTCAGGTTACGGGCGATTTATTGGTTTTGAAAGATGATTTAGCAGGCCCAATTGCAGGAGTTAATCATGTAGTAACTGTTATAAACGTTTTAGGAAATGATACTAAAAATGGATTGCCAATCGTGGCTTCTAATGTAAATCTTTCTGAAACTATTGCAGACCCATCAGGGTATTTAACTTTAAATCCAGACGGAACAATAATATTAAAAGAAAATGCACCGGCAGGAATTTACGGACTTACTTATCAGGTTTGTGAATTAAACACAACAAATTGTACAACAGCTGTTGTGAAAGTTACAGTTGTTCTTCCAACAATGACAATAACAGCAAATAGTTTTTGCTCTAATAATGTTCCGTATGTATCTTATAATGTAGCACCAGATAACTTTACAACACCTAATCTATTGACTGTAAAATGGATTGACAGTGCCAACAATGTGGTTGCGACTCAAACTAATTTACCATTGAGCGGAAATCTTTTATGGCCGGGAGCGATTGTAGACAGTAATGGAATAGGAGTTGACTGGCCAGGATGGTTATTGACAAACGGTCAATGGATTGAAGGCGCAGATGGATTTGAAAAAACCAGAACAGGAGTTACAATGGAGTTTTCACTAAACCCTACTGTAAGTATAGCAGTTAGTTATCCGCCAGCGACACCACAATGTAACGCAAGACCAACATTTGAAATCAAAGCAAACAATGATAATGCTGGCCCGATTGATGCTAAAAAAGGCATAAGTACAGCATTGAATATATTTAGCAATGACCGTTTAAATGGAACTGCAGTAAACCAAACAGCAGTTGTTTTAAGTACTGTAGTTGCAAATGCTAATTTGATTTTAAATGCGGATGGTTCTGTTGATATAAAAACAGGGACACCATCAGGAACATATCAGTTGACCTATCAAATTTGTGAAGCTTCAAATTCATCAAATTGCAGTCAGGCAGTTGTAAATGTAACCGTATTGAATTCAGATGATCCGGCACCAGCACCACAGCTTATTACAAAAGATGATTTGCAGGTAAATGTTGACGGAATTAATGGACAGCTTGAGTTTATTAATATTTTAGATAATGACTTATTGAATGGATTGCCAATTAATCCCGCAAATATTGTAATTTCTAATACACCAAAAAGTCCATATTTTGAATTTAATGCAGACGGAACAGTAAATGTAAAACCAAATACACCTGGAGGAAATTATGCTTTAGTATATCAAGTATGTGAAAAAGCGAACTTGTCTAATTGCAGTTCGTCTACATTGAATGTTTTTGTTGAAGTTCCAAATATTGCTATTATTAAAACTGCTGTATTTAATGATGAAAACGGAAATGGATTTGCAAATGCAGGTGAAACAGTTACTTATAAATTTAAAGTAACAAATACAGGAAATGTTCCGTTGACTGGAATTATGGTTTCAGACCCTTTAAAAGGCATTGTACTTTCGGGACAACCAATAAACCTGAATGTGAATGAATCTGATGAGACTAATTTTTCGGCCCAGTATAAAATAACACAAAATGATATCAATCTGGGAAGTGTAAGTAATCAGGCAAGTGTGCAAGGACGCAGTGCAAAAGGAGTTATCGTTGACGATAAGTCAGATGATGTAAACAATACAGGGGACAATCCGACAGTGTTAAGCTTAGATGGTTGTAAGATTAAAGTTCTCAATGGATTTTCTCCAAACGGGGATGGTAAAAATGCAAGATTTTATATTCAGGGATTAGAATGTTACCCTGATAATACGGTTGAAATTTATAATCGTTGGGGTGTTTTAGTATTTGATATTGATCACTATAACAATGAAGACAGAGCTTTTATTGGAATCTCTGCAGGACGGGCAACTATAAAACAAACCGATGGTCTTCCGGTTGGAACCTATTTTTATATTCTGAAATATAAAGACAGCGCGTCAAAACAACATGAGCTATCAGGTTACTTATATATGAATAAATAAAAATGACAAACGGTTTGGCTTTGGTTAAACCGTTTTTAAAGCTTATTAAATGAAAAGATTAATTTTACTTTTTATGTTTTTTTCAGTTGTGTGTTCAGCGCAGCAAGATGCTCAGTTTACGCAATACATGTATAACACAATCTCGGTAAATCCGGCTTATGCTGGTTCTCGTGGCGTGTTAAGTGTCTTTGGTTTATATCGTACACAATGGATAGGACTTGACGGAGCACCAGAAACAAGTACTTTTTCAATAAATACACCTTTAAATAATAGTAAATTAGGATTAGGTGTTTCATTGGTAAACGATAAAATCGGACCAACGAATGAAAATACACTTTCGGCTGATTTATCTTATAGTATTCCAACTTCTGAAACGTTTAAACTTTCTTTCGGAATAAAAGCTACGGCCAATTTATTTAATTTGGATGTAAGTAAATTGAGTTTTGAAGATCAAGGAGATGAACAGTTTCAGGATTTAGATAATAAATTCACGCCAAATGTCGGGGCGGGTGTTTATTGGCACTCTGACCGCGCTTATTTAGGATTATCAGTTCCTAATTTCATCGAAACAAATCGTTATGACGATAATAATACTGCTATTTTCAAAGATAAAATAAACTATTACTTTATGGCGGGTTATGTATTTAATCTTGACAAATTAGAATATATCAGATTTAAACCGGCATTGCTAACCAAAATGGTTCAGGGCGCTCCTTTACAGGTTGATGTTTCGGGTAATTTTATGTTTTATGACAAATTTGTTGTTGGTCTTGCTTATCGTTGGAGCGCTTCAGTAAGTGCTATGGCGGGTTTTCAGGTTTCAGATGGTCTTTATATAGGTTATGGATATGATCATGAAACAACTAACTTAAGAAAATACAATTCAGGATCGCATGAAATCTTCCTTCGTTTTGAGTTTTTTAATAAATATAATAAAATGATCTCTCCAAGATTCTTTTAATTAAGCCTGCTATGAGAACTAAAAAAATTACTTATGCTATTTTGTTTTTATGCTTTTCTTTCCAGATAAATGCACAAACAACAAATATAAAAGACGCTGATAAAAAGTATGAAGATTATGCTTACGCAGATGCTATAAAAGCTTATGAACATATTGTAAATAAAGGTACTAAAGATGAAAAAATAGTACAACGATTGGGTAATTCGTACTATTTTACAGGTGAATTGCAAGAAGCTTTAAAATGGTATGACGACTTATTCAGAATTAATGCCGAACAAGAATCTGAATATTTATACCGATATGCTCAATGCTTAAAATCAGCAGGAAATTATCAGAAGGCTGATGAAATTTTAGAGCGATTCAATCAAAAAGCAGGTCTGGAGAAAAGAGCATCTTTAATCAGAAATGAGAAAAATTATTTAGAAGAAATAAAATCAAATTCAGGGCGATTCGATATTGCTGATGCCGGAATTAATTCTCCTTATTCTGATTATGGAAGTGTTGTTTATAATAATAAAATCGTTTTTACATCAGCCCGCGATACGGGAGGAGTGGCGAAACGTTATTTTAAATGGACTAATAAATCATTCTCTAAATTATATAAAGCCGAATTAATGCCTGACGGAAGTGTTTCGAAACCAGAACTTCTGCAGAAAAAAGAAAATGTAAAATTCAACGAATCGACACCAGTTTTTACAAAAGACGGGCGAACAATGTATTTCACCCGAAATAATTTTATAGACGGAAAAAGAGGGAAAAGTGAAAAAGAAATAACGCTTCTAAAATTGTATAAAGCGGAATTAATAAATGATGAATGGGAAAATATAAAAGAACTTCCATTCAATAGCGATCAATATAGTACGGCACATCCAACATTAAGTGTAGATGAAAAAACGTTGTATTTTGCCTCAGATATGCCTGGAACTTTAGGAATGTCTGATTTATTTAAAGTTACTATAAATGAAGATGGAACTTTTGGAAAACCTGAAAATTTAGGAGCTTCCATTAATACTGAAGGAAGAGAAACTTTTCCGTTTATTTCAAAAGATAATGAACTTTATTTTGCTTCTGATGGTCGTCCGGGATTGGGAGGATTGGATGTCTTTGTTGCAAAAATAAATGTGGATGGCACTATCGAAGATATACAAAACATAGGGGAGCCGGTAAATAGTAAACAAGATGATTTTGGATTTACAATTGATAGTAAAAACAGAAACGGATTTTTTTCTTCAAACAGAGAAAATGGACACGGTTTAGATGATATTTATCGATTTACTGAAACCAGAAAATTAATTTGTGAACAAGATTTGATGGGAACCGTTATTGATTCAGAATCAAATGAATTGTTATCAAATGCTTCACTAACTTTATTAGATGAAAAATCTAATCTTATCCTGACAATTGTTTCAGATGAAAAAGGGAATTATGTGTTTCCGAATATTAAATGCGGAAAAAAGTATGCTATAAGAGTTTCTAAAAATGATTATGGAATGAAAGAAATTCCAGTTGCAATTAAAAAAGTAAATGGAAAAACGACTTTGCAGATTTCGATAGATAAAGTATTCAAACCTATGGTTGCAGCAAAAGCAATTGAAGTGAAAAAAGTTTCGGTTAGTCCGGTCAAGATTGGAGCTATAAAAGTGGGAACCGATTTAGCAAAATTACTTCACATTCCTATGAACTTTTTTGATTTGGGAAAAGCGACTATTAAAAAGACATCTGAACCTCAATTGCAAAAAGTAGTAGATATATTAAATCAATACCCAGGCATAAAACTTGATATTCGTTCGCATACCGATAGTCGACAATCAAATGCAAATAATATGATTTTATCAGAGAAAAGAGCACAATCCACAAAAGATTGGCTTATACAGAAAGGAATTGATGGAAACCGATTAACGGCAAAAGGATATGGAGAAACCAGATTAGTTAATCGTTGTGCTGATGGTGTAAAATGTACAGAAAAAGAACATACCCAGAATAGACGAAGTGAATTTATCATTACTAATTTGTAAATCATTTCTTTACATAAATAAAAAAGCTTTTCTAAAACTAGAAAGGCTTTTTTGTTTGTGTAAGGTGTTGAAAATCAAAACTGTTGTGTTTTGTGTAAAAAAACTTTGAAATTAGAATCATTCTTTGTCGGAAAGTTTTGAAAATTCAAAATTTGATGTATTATATTTAAAATGAATAGGTTAACTCTTAAAAAACGGTATTAGCTGTTATTTATGTGCATTTTTTTTTAACTTTATAGTTCTAAAATTTTTCAGATATGACTGTAAATCAAATACTAAACGCGAAAGGAAAAAATGTTTACTCCGTACTTTCAACAACAACAGTGTATGAAGCATTGAAAGTAATGGGAGAAAAAAACATAGGGGCTATCCTTGTAATTGATGGAACCGACTTAAAAGGGATACTGTCTGAAAGAGATTATGCCCGAAAAATTGTTCTAAAAGATAAATCTTCAAAAGAGACTTATGTTCATGAAATTATGGAAAGCGACGTTTTTTCAGTAAACCTTTCCAATAACATTGAAGATTGTATGGAACTGATGAGCACAAAAAGAATCAGACATCTACCTGTTTTAGAAGACGGAATTGTGGTGGGAATTATCTCAATTAGCGATGTTGTAAAAGCAATTATAGAAATTCAAAAAGACACAATTAATCATTTAAACTCTTACATCTCACAGTAATTAAAGTTCAAAAATAATGTTTATAAGATAGTCCAAATTGTATTGGACTATTTTTTTTGATCCTTCAAAAATGTTATTTTAAGAAAAGAAAGCTGTAAAAAGACGCCATTTTAAAACAAGACTTATATCTTTGTAAGCTAGAATAAAAGCTAAAAATAATGAACAAAGAGAGTAAAAGAAGAGAAGCGTTACTGTACCATTCAGAACCAACTCCAGGAAAAATTCAGGTAGTTCCAACAAAAAAATATGCAACCCAAAGAGATCTTTCTTTGGCCTATTCGCCAGGTGTTGCAGAGCCATGTTTAGAAATTGCAGCAAATGTAGAAGACGTTTATAAATATACAGCAAAAGGAAATTTAGTTGCCGTTATCTCAAACGGTACAGCTGTTTTAGGATTAGGAAATATTGGTCCGGAAGCTTCTAAACCAGTAATGGAAGGAAAAGGATTGCTTTTTAAAATATTCTCTGATATCGATGTTTTTGATATCGAAGTTAATACAGAAAATGTTGAAGAATTTATTCAGACCGTAAAAAATATTGCTCCAACTTTTGGAGGAATAAATCTGGAAGATATTAAAGCGCCGGAATCTTTTGAAATAGAAAGAAGACTGGTAGAAGAATTGGATATTCCTGTAATGCATGATGATCAGCATGGAACAGCAATTATCTCTTCGGCAGCATTAATCAATGCACTTGAATTAGCCGGAAAAAAAGCAGAAGATGTAAAAATGGTAGTTTCCGGAGCAGGTTCGGCTGCGATAGCTTGTACGGATTTATATGTTCTATTAGGCGTAAAAGTCGAAAATATATTAATGTTTAACAGTAAAGGACTTTTAACAAAAAATAATCCTTCATTGTCAGAATTACAATTAAAGTATGCTATTGATGGTGCCAAAATTGAATTAGCAGAAGCCGTAAAAGGTGCTGATGTTTTCATAGGATTATCTTCAGGAGATATTTTGTCGCCTGAAATGTTATTATCAATGAAAGATAATCCGATTGTTTTTGCAATGGCAAATCCAAATCCCGAAATCGATTATAACTTAGCTGTTGAAACTCGTAAAGATGTTATTATGGCTACAGGACGTTCAGACTTTCCTAATCAGGTAAATAACGTTTTAGGTTTTCCGTATATTTTTAGAGGAGCACTAGATGTAAGAGCGACAAAAATTAACGAAGCTATGAAAATGGCTGCTGTAAAAGCATTGGCAATTTTAGCCAAAGAACCAGTTCCGGAGCAGG
The DNA here is from genome assembly GCF_058808175.1 of Flavobacterium sp. GW821-FHT11G01. Taxonomy (NCBI): domain Bacteria; kingdom Pseudomonadati; phylum Bacteroidota; class Flavobacteriia; order Flavobacteriales; family Flavobacteriaceae; genus Flavobacterium; species Flavobacterium sp. GW821-FHT11G01. The sequence goes on from NZ_JBXARK010000003.1 coordinate 10,848, forward strand.
TTAATGTTGCGTATGGTGCGACAAAATTAGGTTTTGGTCAGGATTATATTATTCCTAAACCATTTGATCCAAGGTTAATTACTATCGTGGCTCCAGCTGTTGCAAAAGCAGCAATGGAATCCGGAGTTGCAAAAAATCCTATTACAGATTGGGCAGCATACGAAGATGTGCTTCGCGAACGTATGGGTAATGATAATAAAATGGTTCGTTTGATGACAAACCGTGCTAAAATGGATCCAAAACGAATTGTTTTTGCAGAAGCAGATCAATTAAACGTTTTAAAAGCGGCACAAATTGTTCATGAAGATGGAATTGGTTTTCCTATTTTATTAGGAAATAAAGAAGTTATCTTAGAACTTAAAGCAGAGTTAGGTTTTGATGCTGAACTTGAAATTATAGATCCTAAAACTAACGAAGAGGAAGCAAGAAGAAATAGATTTGCAAAATCATATTGGGAAACAAGAGAGAGAAGAGGTGTTTCACTATTGGATGCTCAAAAATTCATGCGCGAAAGAAATTATTTCGCTGCCATGATGGTTAATGAAGGTGAAGCAGATGCTTTGGTTACAGGTCATACAAGAAGTTATCCAAGTGTTGTAAAACCAATGTTACAATTAATTGAAAAAGCACATAATGCTTCATTAGTTGCAACTGCAAATATGATGTTGACTTCTCGCGGCCCAATGTTTTTATCAGATACTGCGATTAACATTAACCCTTCAGCAGAAGATTTGATTAATATTGCAATTATGACGGCAAAAACAGCAAAAATGTTTGGAGTTGAGCCAGTTATAGCAATGGTTTCATTCTCAAACTTTGGTTCGTCAACAAGTCCAAGTGCTTCAAAAGTTAGAGAAGCAGTGGCTTATTTACATAAAAATCATCCTGAATTGATTGTTGATGGAGAAATCCAGGCAGATTTTGCTTTGAATCAGGAAATGCTTGCAGAGAAATTTCCATTTTCTAAATTAGCAGGAAAAAAAGTAAATACTTTGATTTTCCCTAACTTAGAGTCGGCTAATATTACTTATAAATTATTGAAAGAATTGTATAAAGTAAATTCAATTGGACCAATCATGATGGGGATGGGCAAACCAGTTCACATTTTCCAATTAGGAGCAAGTGTTGAAGAAATGGTTAATATGGCTGCAATTGCAGTTATTGATGCTCAGGAAAAAGAAAATAAAAAAAATAAATTAGCTAAATAGTCGATATAATAAGGATCAAATAATATTGTCTTATTTTTATTGCATTTTTATTATATTTGATTCTATAAACTATATTATGATAGCACATTTGCAGGGGAAATTAGTTGAAAAAAATCCCACAGAAGTTGTAATTGATTGTGGTGGAGTGGGATACCATGTGAATATTTCTTTACACACCTTTTCATTAATCCCTAATGCTGATTTTATAAAATTGTATACGCATCTTCAAATCAAAGAAGATGCGCATACATTATTTGGTTTTGCTGAAAAATCAGAACGCGAAATATTTAGAATGTTATTATCTGTTTCGGGTATCGGAGCGAACATTGCAAGAACAATGTTATCTTCAATTGAGCCCAGACAAATTATAAATGCAATTGCTTCAGGAGACGTTGGTCTAATTCAGTCAATTAAAGGAATTGGAAATAAAACAGCACAACGAGTTATACTTGATTTAAAAGAAAAAGTGTTAAAGTTGTACGATTTAGATGAAGTTTCGGTAGTTCAAAACAATACAAATCGAGATGAAGCGTTATCTGCTTTGGAAGTTTTAGGTTTCATTCGAAAAACTTCAGAAAAAGTTGTCGAAAAGATCGTAAAAGAAGATCCGGATGCAACTGTTGAAACCATTATCAAAAGAGCCTTGAAAAGTCTATAAACCTAATTAAGACACCCTAATTGTATGCGTAAAATTTGTATTTTGCTACTGTTTTTACTTTGCGGTAATTTTTTGCGTGCGCAGGTAAATCAGTCAACTCAGGATACAACCAAAACGCAGTTTTCTGTTGGTAAAGTAGAGCTGAAAAATCCACCAAGTATATCATCAGCTTATAAATATGATCCAGTTACAGATCGTTATATTTATACCAATTCAGTTGATGGTTTTTCAATTGATTATCCAATCATCTTAACACCAAAAGAATACGAAGATTTAGTTTTGAAAGAATCCAGAAGAGATTATTTCAGAAAAAAAATGGATGCTATCGATGGTAAAAAAACAGGAAGCGAAGCAGCCAAAAAAGATTTATTGCCACGCTATTATATCAATTCCAGTCTTTTTGAGAGTATCTTTGGTAGTAATACTATTGACGTAAAACCTACAGGTTCAGTTGAAATGGATTTGGGAATTCGCTATACCAAACAAGACAATCCTTCATTTTCACCAAGAAACAGATCCAGTCTGACATTTGATTTTGATCAGCGAATCAGTATGAGTTTAATGGGAAAGGTAGGAACGCGTCTTGAAGTAAATGCGAACTACGATACCCAATCTACATTTGCTTTTCAAAACCTGTTTAAACTAGCCTATACTCCATCAGAAGATGATATTATTCAAAAAGTAGAAGTAGGAAATGTTAGCATGCCATTGAATAGTACATTAATTCGTGGAGCGCAAAGTTTGTTTGGTGTTAAAACACAATTACAATTTGGAAAAACTACTGTTACCGGTGTTTTCTCAGAACAAAAATCGCAAACTAAGAGTATTGTAGCCGAAGGAGGTGGTACCGTTCAGAATTTCGATTTATATGCTTTAGATTATGATAATGACAGGCACTTTTTCTTATCTCAATATTTTAGAAATAAATATGACGCTTCTTTAAAAGGATATCCGTTTATTGATAGCCGTGTACAGATCACAAGAATTGAAGTTTGGGTTACCAATAAACAAAACCGTGTAAGTACAACCAGTAATAATTTAAGAAACATTATTGCACTTCAGGATTTAGGTGAAGGACAAATTACCGGAATTCCGGATAATGAAGTTGTTGTTATTAGTTCTTCAACAGGATTTTTTAATAATCCAATTGATTCTCCAACAGATAACAATAATAATAAATATGATCCGGAGACTATTGGTCAGGCGGGATCTTATTTAAATTCCAATATTAGAGAAATTGTAACAGCAAAATCAGGATTCAATAACACCAATGTTAGCGAAGGAACTGATTATTCTATTTTAGAAAATGCCAGAAAATTAACGGCGAATGAATTTACTTTTAATCCGCAATTAGGATATATTTCTTTGCAACAACGTTTGGCAAATGATGAGATTTTGGCAGTTGCATTTGAATACACCGTTGGAGGTAAAATTTATCAGGTAGGAGAATTTGGTAGTGATGGTGTTGATGCAACCGTTGTTACAGGAAATAATAATTCGAATCAGGCCATTATTTCTCAAAGTTTAGTTTTAAAGATGTTAAAAAGTAATTTGACAAACGTTCAAAATCCTGTTTGGAATTTGATGATGAAAAACGTGTATCAAATTCCACAAGCCTATCAAATAAAACAAGACGATTTCAGATTAAATATTCTTTATACAGATCCTTCTCCAATAAATTATATTACGCCTGTTCCGGGATCAACTTTTCCGGCAAATCCAACACCAGATAACAAAGTCGATCAAACGCCATTATTAAATGTGTTTAATCTGGATCGATTAAATTATAACAATGACCCGCAAACTGGTGGAGATGGTTTCTTTGATTATCTTCCGGGTATAACGGTTGATGTTCAAAATGGACGAATTATTTTTACAACTAAAGAACCTTTTGGAGAATTGTTATTCCAAAAATTGCAAAATTCAGGTTCTGGTGAAAATTATAATGATCCAAACACATATAATGCAAATCAGCAGAAATATGTATTTAGAAATATGTATAGAAATACGCAATCCGGTGCTTTGCAGGATAGTGACAAAAATAAATTCTTATTAAGAGGAAAATACAAATCATCCGGAAGCAATGGTATCCCGATTGGTGCATTTAACGTACCACAAGGTTCTGTTGTGGTTATGGCAGCAGGTAGAAGACTGGTAGAAGGTATTGATTATAGTGTCGATTATCAATTGGGTAGAGTCCAGATTCTTGATCCTTCGCTTCAGGCATCAAATACACCAATAGAGGTTTCGTTAGAGAATAATTCCATTTTTGGACAACAGACCCGAAGATTTGTGGGGTTCAATGTTGAACATAAAATTTCAGAGAATTTTGTTGTTGGAGGAACTTATCTAAAGATGACCGAAAAACCTTTTACGCAAAAATCAAGTTATGGTCAGGAATCAGTAAACAATACAATTTTTGGTTTTAACGGAAATTTTGCAACAGAAGTTCCTTTTTTAACCAGATTAGCTAATAAATTACCAAATATTGATACAGATGTTCCTTCAAATCTTTCCATTCGTGGTGAAGTTGCATTCTTAAAACCTGATGCTCCAAAAGCAAGTGATTTTGAAGGAGAGGCAACTATTTATGTTGATGATTTTGAAGGTTCTCAATCTACAATAGATATGCGATCAGCATATGCCTGGAGTTTGGCATCAACGCCTTATTTGAACTCCATAAACGATAATACTTTTAATGCCAATTCTAATACATTAGAATATGGATATAAACGTTCAAAATTAGCCTGGTATACAATTGACCCTATTTTTTATTCTTCAAAACCATCCGGAATTTCAAATGACGATTTATCTTTAAATACGACAAGAAGAGTTTATAGTAAAGAGTTATATCCAAATACAGATATTGCACAAGGACAGATACAGGTTATTAACACATTAGATTTAACTTATTTTCCTTCTGAACGTGGGCCTTATAATAACAATCCGGGTTTTGCTGCTCAGCCAGCGGCGTCTAATTTTGGAGGTATTATGCGTTCTTTGAACTCAACCAATTTTGAGCAGGGTAATGTGGAGTATATTCAGTTTTGGGTTCTTGATCCTTATGTTGGAAATGCAGAAGCGCAACCAAATAATACAGGTAAGATCTATTTCAATTTAGGTGAAATATCTGAAGACGTATTAAAAGACGGAAGAAAACAATATGAAAACGGATTAGGCCCTGATCAGGTAGTGGTAAATCCGCAACCAATTTGGGGAGATGTACCTGCATCTCAATCTTTAATTTATGCATTTGATACCAATACAAACAATCGTCAAAATCAGGACGTAGGTTTGGATGGTTTACCAGATTCAAGAGAAGGATCAGTTTATACTAATTATGCATCAGAAGAAGATCCTGCAGCAGATAACTATAAGTATTATTTAAATACCGACGGAGGGGTTTTAGATCGTTATAAAAGATATAACGGAGTAGAACAAAACTCGGCCGTAAGTATTGATGATCCGAATCGTGGATCAACGACTTTACCGGATGTTGAGGATATCAATCGTGACAATACCATGAGCACTATTAATGCTTATTATGAATACAGTATTGATGTAAAGCCGGGAATGCAGGTAGGACAAAATTACATTACGGATATTCGTGAAGTAACCAACATTGAATTGCCAAATGGCGGAACAACTAATGCAAGATGGATTCAGTTTAAAATTCCGGTTGCTCAGCCTCAAAATACAATTGGAAATATTACAGATTTTAGATCTATTCGTTTCATGCGTATGTTTATGACCGGTTTTAATGATCAGATGACCGTTCGTTTCGGAGCATTGGATTTAGTAAGAGGAGAATGGAGAAGATACACAGGAACACTTGATGCTAACGACACAAATCCTGATGATGATGGTACTGAATTTGATGTTGCGGCTGTTAATATTCAGGAAAACAGTACAAAATGTCCGGTGAATTATGTTATTCCACCAGGAGTTCAGAGAGAACAATTATACAACAATAATACAATTATCAATCAAAATGAGCAATCATTAGCATTAAGAATTGGAGGTACAGGTTTGCAATATCAGGATTCAAGAGCAGTATTTAAGAATGTTAGTGTTGATATGCGTCAATATAAAAAACTTAAAATGTTTTTACATGCTGAACAATTGCCAAATGGAAACACGTTGTTAGATGATGAAATGATTGGATTCATTCGTTTTGGAAATGATTTTACGCAAAACTATTATCAGGTCGAAATTCCTTTAAAAGTTACCAGAACAGGGGGGTCATGCTCAATAAGCCCTGATCAGGTCTGGCTTGAAGATAATGACATTGATCTGGCAATGGAACTACTGACCAAAATGAAAATTCAGGCAATGAGTATCGATATAAACTCTACGAAAAGAGATATAAATGGGGTTTATTATCCTGATGATGATTTGAGTTTAAACGGAGGCGACGGTGATGGCAGATTAAAGCTAGGTATTAAAGGAAACCCTAATTTTGGTTTGGTAAGAAATTTAATGGTGGGTGTAAAAAGCAGGGCAGATCATAAGGACATCACGGGAGAAGTTTGGTTTAATGAACTGCGTATGTCAGATTTGGATAACAAGGGCGGTATGGCTGCATTATTAAATGTTGATACCAATATGGCTGATTTCGCAACACTTTCTGCTGTCGGAAGAAAAAGCACGATTGGGTTTGGATCTTTGGAACAAGGTGCCAACGAACGAGATCGTGAAGATATTCAGCAATATAACATTGTAACAAATTTAAATCTGGGGAAATTATTGCCTCACAAATGGGGAATAAATTTACCGTTTAATTACGCTATTGGAGAAGAAGTAATTACGCCGGAGTATGATCCTTTTAATCAGGATATAAAACTAGATCAGTTGCTAAAAGAAACAACTGATCCGGATGAAAAAGATAATATCAGAACTCGTGCCGTAGATTATACAAAGCGAAAAAGCATCAACTTTATTGGTGTAAGGAAAGATCGTGCTCCAGAACAAAAACCTCATGTTTATGATGTTGAAAATCTAACATTTTCGCAATCATACAATCAGGTAGAACGTCATGATTATGAAGTTGAAGATTATGAAGATGAGCAATCAAATACAGCTGTAAATTATGCTTATACTTTTCAGCCAAAAGAAGTAGTTCCTTTTAAGAATACTAAGTTCATGAAGAAAAGTGATTACTGGAAAATGTTGAGCGATTTCAATTTTAATTATTTGCCATCTAATATAACTTTTAATACAAATGTTTTAAGACAAAGTAATCGCCAGCAATATAGAGATGTTGAGACTGAAGGAATTGGTCTTGATCCGCTTTACAGACGAAATTTTGCTTTTAATTATCAATATGGATTTGGCTATAATTTGACAAAATCGCTAAAAATAAATTATAATGCAGCATCAAATAATATTGTGAAAAATTATTTGAATGAAGATAATACTCCTAAAGAAGATTTTAATATCTGGGATAGTTATTGGGATGTAGGAACTCCAAATCAACATTTGCAACAATTCATATTGAATTACGATATTCCAATTAATAAAATTCCACTTTTAAGTTTTGTGAAAGCGAGTTATTCTTACACAGCTGATTATAGCTGGCAAAGATCTTCGACCGCATTATCTCAATATGTTGATCCGGATGGTAATATGTTTGATTTAGGAAATACAATTCAAAATGCTAATTCAAACACGCTTACAACAACGCTTAATATGAATATGTTGTACAAGTATTTAGGTTTGACTCCGGGTGCAAAATCGGCTGCAAAACCTAAAACAGCAGCGCCGCCAAAACCAGGAGAGAAAATTGTTAATACGGCTAAGCCAGTAACGAATAGTAGTCCGTTTTATGATGGTATGATTGGAATTTTGACGAGTGTAAAAAATATTCAGGTTAATTATACTAAAAATAGCGGAACAGTATTACCAGGTTATACGCCTGGAGTTGGTTTCTTTGGAACAGCAAAACCATCATTGGGATTCGTTTTTGGAAGCCAGGATGATGTACGTTATGAAGCTGCAAAAAATGGCTGGTTGACGAATTATGATAACTTCAATCAGAATTTTACACAGGTTACGAATAAGCTTTTAAAAGTAACAGCCAATATTGATTTGTTACCTGATTTAAAAATTGACTTGACAATGGATCGTGCTTATTCTGAAAATTCATCAGAACAGTACAGTGTTGTAAATGGGGAATATTTGCCTTTATCGCCTTATACTTATGGAATGTTTTCGATTTCAACAGTATTAATAAAGACTTCTTTTTCGACTAGTAACGAAATTGAATCTGCCGCATTTGATGAATTTAGAACTAATCGTTTGGTTATTGCAAATCGTCTGGCCGAAGAACATTATGGTGGAGCTGCAATTCCAAGATATGGAGATGCAAGTAATCCTATTCCAGCAGAAACTGACCCTAATTACGCAGTTTATGTGGCCAATCAGGGATATCCGATAGGTTTTACAAAAAGTAATCAGGCTGTTTTGTTGCCTTCATTTTTGGCGGCTTATTCTGGTGGAAATGCTTCAAGTACTTCTACAGATATTTTTAGAAGTTTTCCAATTCCAAACTGGAGTATAAAATACAATGGTTTGATGCGATATAAATACTTTAAAGATAAATTTAGACGTTTCTCATTACAGCATAATTACAGAGCATCCTATACTATAAATCAGTTCAGATCTAATTTTGATTATAACGAGAATCCGGGCGGACAGGATGTCAATACTAATTTCTACAATCAGACTATTATGTCTAATGTCAATTTAGTAGAACAATTTAGTCCGCTTATCCGTATGGATTTTGAATTAAAAAGCTCGTTAAGAGTGTTGACTGAGGTTAAAAAAGACAGGGCTTTATCAATGAGTTTTGACAATAATTTATTGACAGAAGTTAAAGGTCTGGAGTATATTGTAGGTTTAGGATATCGTTTTAAAGATGTTATTTTCTCTTCAAGACTGGCAGATAATCCAACAGGAATTATAAAAAGCGACATTAATATAAAAGCGGATTTTTCTTATAGAAATAACCAAACTTTAGTACGCTATCTGGATTATGATAACAATCAGCTTGCAGCGGGTCAGAATATTTGGTCATTAAAGCTTACAGCCGATTATGCATTTAGTAAAAACCTGACTGCAATATTTTACTATGATCACTCGTTCTCAAAAGCTGTAATATCAACTTCATTTCCGTTAACTAACATTCGATCAGGTTTTACGCTTCGATATAATTTCGGAAATTAATTTTTTGATTTTCTAAAGGGGATTTCATTAGAAGATTGTTACATTTGTGGCTTCAAAATTCAATTATCAATTTCAAACATAGTATTATGAGCATACCAGCAAATTTAAAGTATACAAAAGATCACGAATGGGTTAGCATCGAAGGAGACGTTGCAACTGTAGGAATTACTCATTTCGCTCAAAAAGAGTTAGGAGATATAGTGTATGTTGAAGTAGAAACTTTAGATCAGACACTTGATAAAGATGAGGTTTTTGGTACGGTAGAAGCTGTAAAAACAGTATCTGATTTATTCTTGCCTTTGACAGGAGAAATTATTGCTTTTAATGATAGCTTAGAAAGCGCACCTGAAACAGTTAATTCTGATCCTTACGGAGCTGGATGGATGATTAAAATAAAAATTGCTGATGCATCAGAAATAGATTCTTTATTATCTGATGAAGCTTACAAACAACTTATCGGTGCCTAAACAACTTCTTTTAATTTGGGCAATTATTTGTTCAGGTATCATTACTTATTTTTGTTTAACAAACTCAGGTAATATCCCGGCGATAAATTTTCCAAGCATAGATAAAATTGTTCATTTTTGTTTTCATTTTGGATTTACAGTTTCCTGGATTTTGTTTTTCAAAAAAGAGCTGAAAGGAAAAGAGGCTAACGATTATAAAGCCTACCTTATTTCGTTTATATTTTCTGTTTTTTTTGGAATTACAATCGAAATTTTGCAAGGTGTATTAACGACAACGAGAACCCCTGATGTGACAGATGTTTTATCAAATGCAATTGGGGCAACCATTGCAGTTTTTTCTGCAATAGCTTTTAGGAAGCAAATCGATAAAATAATAGGAATATAATTACCCACTTCGGTGGGTTTTTTTATTACCAAAAATCAAGCTTAATAAGGAACGTTTTTATTTGGAATTAAAATGTATTTTTGTCAAAATTGATTTAGTAGCAAAGTCATGAATATAAAGCAATATTTAGATTCAACCTATTTGAAAACTGCTTCCCAGGCCGGGCTCTCGGAAGAGGAAAATATTGACGTTGTTAAAAAGGTAATTCAGGAAGCAATTACAGAAGGTTTTAAACTGATTATGATAAGGCCTGAATATGTGAGTTTAGCTAAAGAAATGATTTTGAAAGCTAATTCAAATTTGCTTGTTGGTACAGTTATAGATTTTCCTGAAGGTAAAGCATCGATTGAAGATAAGATTAAAGAAGCAAATCAGGCAATTGAAAACGGTGCCGATGATTTAGATTTCGTCTGTAACTATGAAGCTTTCAAAAATGGAGAAATTGCTTTAGTGAAACAAGAAATTGTTTATGGCACACAAATCGGATTAGCACATAATAAAACAGTAAAGTGGATAATTGAAGTTGCAGCTTTAAATGATAAAGAAATTATGCAATTGTCTGCCTTGATAAAAAATGTAGTTATATCAAATTTTAAGGAAGAAGATTATGCTTCTGTTTTTGTGAAATCATCAACAGGTTTTTATAAAACTGAAAATGATTTACCAAACGGAGCAACAATGCAATCGATCATCATAATGTTAGAAAATGCATCTCCTTTGCCAATAAAAGCAGCCGGAGGAGTAAGGTCTTATAAAGATGCAATTAAAATGATTGGTTTAGGAGTTAAACGAATCGGTACGTCAGCAGCAAAAGAAATTGCAAACGATGAGAATGCCCCAAATGAATATTAAATAAAAACCAAAATTGACGTGAATAAGATTTTTTTATCTTTTATTTTTACAATTACTACACTATTTGTCTTCTCGCAAGAAACTAATAATTCTTCTGTAAAACCAGGCTTCACAACAGAACAGTTTCCTGTTTTTCCAAATTGCGAAAATTTAGAATCTAAAAAACTGGAAAATTGTTTTTATAAAGAAGTTCAGGATTTCGTCTTTCAGAATTTCCAGGTTCCTGAAAATTTAAAACAAACCAATTATAAAGGTGAGGTAAAAGTTCTTTTTGAAGTTGATGCTACTGGTGTATTTAAAGTGATTTATGTAAATACCTCAAATGATGGATTATCTGAAGAAGCAAAAAGAGTTTTTGGTCAATTTCCTCAGATTAAGCCATCAACGTATAATGGAAGGCCGACTTATTCAAAATATACAATTTCAATTGGTATTCCGCTAAAAAGCGCGGAGCAGATTGAGTCGGAAGCTTTGGCGGCTGCTGAGATTTTAAAACCAGTCGAAAAGCCAATGACGGAACTAGATAGTATAGTTTATAAAAAATACAATAATCCTGAATTCGAAAGTCATTTAAATATTCCGTTTTCCCATAGTTATTATGCGCAATTCGATGGCGCCATGAATCAGGTTGGGAGTAATAATCATACAGCCTCTAAGCCGTATACTTATGCTGAGGTTTCAAAATATTATAATTTGAAAGCAGTTAATGAATCGCTTCAAAAAAAGGTTTCAACCTGGTTAGGTAGAAAATGGTGGAATGAAAATTTGGTTCAGATTCAAGGCGAAGATTATTGGTTAACTTTAAATCCTATAGTTGATTTGCAAATGGGTAAAGCATCAGATCTTGATGCTTCATATACTTATGTGAATACACGTGCTTTAAATTTTAGAGGAGGTTTGGGAAAACAGATCAATTTTACAACCACGGTATTTGAAAGTCAGGGTAGATTTGCGGGTTATTTTAATGATTATGCAGAAACATTAAAGCCTTCAGGAGGAAATCCTGCAATTATCCCCGGAGTTGGTATTGCAAAAAGATTTAAAACAGATGCATACGATTTTCCTTTGGCGGAAGCCAATATTACCTATGTGCCAAGTAAGTTTTTTGATTTGCAGTTAGGTTATGGAAGGAATTTTATTGGAGATGGTTATCGTTCATTATTAGAAAGTGATGGAGCTAGTCCATATCCGTATTTTAAAATTAATACGACTTTTTGGAAAATAAAATATACGAACACCTATATGTGGTTAAAAGATGTTCGTCCCGAAGTTACGGTTGAAAAAACATATGCATCAAAATTTATGGCAAATCATTACCTGAGCTGGAATGTTTCGAATAAACTAAACTTAGGTTTTTTTGAATCTGTAGTTTGGACCGATAGCAACAATAGAGGTTTTGATGTCAATTTTGTTAACCCAATTATTTTTTACCGTACAGTTGAGTTTGCATCATCGTCTAAAAGCGGAAATGCGCTCTTAGGATTTACTGCTAAGTATAAATGGAACAATAATGTTAATTTATATGGTCAATTCTTGTTGGATGAATTTTCAGTTGGAGATATGGCAGCAGGAGAGCAAAGCTGGAAAAATAAATTTGGCTATCAATTGGGTGCAAAATACTTTAATGCCTTTAATATAAAAGATTTATTAGTGCAGTTAGAATACAATCATGTACGTCCGTATGTCTATTCTCATAGTGCTATTATAACAAATTATGGTCATAATAATCAAAGTATTGGACATCAATGGGGAGGAAATTTTAATGAGCTTTTGGTAATTGGCCGCTATCACAAAGGACGTTATTATGCAGATGGAAAAATTACAGTTGGTACAAGAGGTCTTGATTTTGATACGGCACAGGATAGTTATAATTACGGCGCTAATATTTACAAGAGTTATGATGAAAAACGACCTTATGATAAAGGTGTGAAAGTAGGCCAAGGGAATAAAACAAGTGTTTTTATTGCTGACATTCAGGGAGGGTATGTTATAAACCCAATGACAAATTTAAAGTTGTTCGGTAGTTTTATTTATAGAAATTTTGATCCGACGCAAGAAACAGCTACAACATTCAAACAAAGCACAACTTGGTTCACCATCGGATTGCGTTCAGATATCTTTAATTGGTATTTTGATTACTAGTATTAATAAGATTTTTCGAAATAATTGTGTTAAAGATTTGCAAGTCCTTATTTTATAAAGGTTTTATTGAAAAAAATCTAATTTTATACTCAGGAATTCTACAATCTAATTTGTACATTTGCACCACTCAAAAAAACATACAAACAAGAACGGTTTGAATACTACAAAAAATACATTCTCATTTAAATCAATATTTCAAGATTTCAAAGAAATAACTAAAGCAGGATTAGCTATTAGTGTTTTGTTTTCCTCAATTGCGGGATATTTATTAGGTGTAAATGATGAGCATCCTTTTAAATGGAGTGTTTTGGCAGTTTTGTCTATTGGAGGATATTGTATGGTTGGGGCTTCTAATGCTTTTAACCAGGTAATTGAAAAGGATATTGATTCCTTAATGGATCGCACAAAAAATCGCCCTGTACCATCTGGACGAATGTCTCCAAAAATGGCATTATTTGTCGCAAGTTTACTAACTATTTTAGGAATTGGCTTGTTGTATTCAATAAATGCAAAGTCGGCAATGTTTGCTGCAATTTCAATATTTTTATACACAAGTATTTATACACCATTAAAAACGGTAACTTCGTTGTCAGTTTTTGTTGGTGCATTTCCGGGTGCAATTCCGTTCATGTTAGGATGGGTAGCGGCTACGGGAGAATTTGGTATTGAAGCCGGAACCTTATTTTTAATTCAGTTTTTCTGGCAGTTTCCTCATTTTTGGGCTATAGGATGGTTTTTATATGAAGATTATGAAAAAGCTGGAATCTTTATGCTTCCAACAGGTAAAAAAGATAAAGGTACTGCGTTACAGGTTATTTTATATACAGTTTGGTTAATAATAGCTTCGTTATTGCCTGTTTTAGGTTATACAGGCCAGTTGTTTATTACACCAATTGCTGCAATTTTAGTGTTTTTATTAGGTTTATGGATGTTGTTTTACGCAGTACGTTTGTATCAGTTGCGAACTGCAAAAGCAGCAAGAACATTAATGTTGGTAAGTGTTTCGTATATATCTTTACTTCAAATAGTATATATAGTAGATAAATTTTTAAGATAGTTATGGAAATGACAATGACAACAAGTGAGGAGCAATTAAGAAAATCAAAATCGGCAAAACTGATTTTATTGTTCGCCATGGTAAGTATGACCATGATGTTTGCAGGGCTTACAAGTGCGTTTGTAGTAAGTAAATCAAGAGCTGATTGGTTGAAGAATTTTGAACTACCAACAGCATTTTATTATAGTACAGCTGTTATTATAGGTTGCAGTGTTACTTTTTATTTGGCTAAAAAGGCCATTCAAAAAGATAACAGAAGCGCGACAACAGCATTGCTTTTAGGAACATTGGCTTTAGGAATATTATTTGTGATTTTGCAATTTGTAGGTTTTGGGCAAATCGTAGAAAGTGGTTATTATTTTACAGGAGAAGGTAGCTCAATTACTACAACTTTCCTTTATGTAGTTACCGTTACGCACTTATTACACTTGGCTGGTGGACTAATTTCACTTTTAATTATAATTTATAATCATTTTAAACAAAAATACAATTCGACTCAAACTCTTGGTATAGAACTAGGTGCGATGTATTGGCACTTTTTGGATTTATTATGGGTATATTTATTTTTATTTTTATATTTCTTTAAATAAGAAAAAAACGTAAATTTGGGAACTTTTTAACGAATATCTTTTATGGAAGCGACAGTTACTACTGCAAATAACGACGAAAAAACTTGGGGAGGCGGAGACATCCAGCCATTAGGAGCAAGTTATGGTAAAATGATGATGTGGTTTTTTATCGTATCAGATGCCTTGACATTCTCTGGATTCCTTGCTGCTTATGGTTTTTCTAGATTTAAATTTATTGAAACATGGCCTTTGGCTGATGAAGTGTTTACTCACTTCCCATTTATGCATGGCGTTTCGGCTCCTATGTATTATGTGGCCTTAATGACTTTTATTTTGATTTTCTCATCTGTAACAATGGTTTTGGCTGTTGATGCTGGTCATCAATTGAAAAAAACAAAAGTTGCAATTTATATGTTCTTAACTATTATTGGAGGTTTAATCTTCGTTGGGTCTCAAGCCTGGGAGTGGAAAAACTTCATTAAAGGAGAATATGGTGCAGTAGAAACAGCAGGTGGAAGTTTATTGCAGTTTGTTGATGCACAAGGAAACAGAGTAGCTCTTGAAAAGTTTGCTGTAAAATTACCGGAGCAACAAGAAGAACTAACCAGAGCTAAAGGAAAATGGTTCATGGAAAGTGCTGAGACAGTACCAACTTATTCAGTTGCTGAAGTACAGGCTGGTTTTAAAGCGCATCCTGAATTATTAATAAGAACGGAGCAACTTACTGATAAAAAGAAAAAAACAGTATTAACAAGAGCAGAATCTGAGTCTCGTTTAAGTACTGCTAAATATGTAGTAGAAGGCGCAAACTTAACAAGAAATGAGTACGGAAGTAAATTATTTGCTGATTTCTTCTTCTTCATTACAGGATTCCACGGATTCCACGTATTTTCTGGGGTTATTATCAATATCATCATTTTCTTTAATGTATTATTGGGAACTTATGAAAAAAGAAGAAGCTACGAAATGGTAGAGAAAGTTGGTTTATACTGGCACTTTGTCGATCTAGTTTGGGTATTTGTATTTACAGTTTTCTACTTAGTTTAATTTTAGATTTTAATTATTATGTCACACGAACACGTATCAAATACAAGAAGAATCTGGTTTGTTTTTGCATTATTATCAGTAGTAACTACAGTAGAGGTTATTCTGGGTATTGTTAAACCTGGGTTTTTAGAATTTAATCATTTTGTAGGTTTGAATTTGTTGAACTGGATTTTCTATATCCTTACAATTTTCAAAGCTTATTATATAGTATGGGCATTTATGCACATGGAAGGTGAAAAAAGCAGCCTTAGATGGTCTGTTGTTTCGCCAGTTATTTTCCTAGTTTTATATTTATTGTTTATTCTATTGACAGAAGGACATTATATTTATGGGGTTTTTAAAGATTCTACTATTAAATGGAATTTTTAACATGATATTAATTCGAAAAGAAGCTCCGTTTAACGGAGCTTTTTTTATTTTTGTACTTCAATAACTTCCGTTAATATAATGAAAAAAAATATAGTTCTCTTTGTACTTTTTGTTCTGCCGATTGTAGCTTATTTATTTTTTGCTTCAGGAGTAAACAGTTTTACCAAACTTCCAACCATAACTCCTAAAATTGCGGATCTTGGTAATTGGAAATCACTAAAAGGCGAAAAAGTAACCTTAAATAATAAAATAACTATTCTTGGTTTTTCTGGTTCTGAAATTTTAAAAAACAGAGGTAACTTTTTCAATTTAAACGAAAAAATTTATCAACGTTACAATGGTTTCAAGGATCTGCAGTTTGTAGTTATTTGCCCTTTAGGAACAGAAAATGATGCTCAGAAAATTGTAGAATCATTAGGTGCATTTACTGATGTTTCAGGCTGGCATTTTGTTTTTGCCTCTCCACAGGAAATTAAAACCTTTTATGATCAATTGCATTTAAAAGGAAAACTGGATCAAAATCTTGGCACATCAAATGTTTATATTGTAGATAAAGAGCGAAATTTAAGAGGTAGAAAAGGTGTTTCTAAAGATAAAAAGGACGAGTACAAAGAAGGTTATAATACTTTTCATCCGTCTGAGTTAAGCAATGAAATGCTTGATGATTTTAAAATCATTTTATATGAATATCGTGCTGCTCTTAAAAAGAATCATAATGCCACAAAAGAACTTTAATCTTTAAAATATGTTGAAAAACAAATCATATATCGGAATTTCGTTTATTATTTTAATTTTCGGAATTTATGCAGTGCCAAAAATTGTGGACAGAATAAAAAACGGCGAAGTTGTAAAAGGAAATCGTTTGGATAATGTAGGTTTAAAAACTTCGAAATCGGATGCTAAATTATTAACTATTGGACCGGCTCCTAAATTTGAACTAACGAATCAGGATAATGCTAAAATATCAAATCAAACTTATAAAGGAAAAGTATATGTTTTGGAATTTTTCTTCACAACATGCCCTTCTATTTGCCCAAAGATGAATTTGAGCATGTTAGAAATTGAGAAAACATTTTTTGGAAATCCTAACTTCGGAATCGTGTCTATTACAATCGATCCTGGTCATGACACGCCACAAGTCTTAAAAGATCATGCTAAATTACTTGGTGTGAAATCATCAAACTGGAATTTCTTAACGGGTGATAAAGCTACCATTATGGACTTGTCAAACAAAGGATTTAATTTGTATGCTGGTGAAAATGCTAAAGTAAATGGTGGTTTTGAGCATTCCGGTTTATTTGCTTTAATTGATAAAGATGGGAATATTCGTTGTAGAAAAGATGAATTTGGAAACCCGATTTTATATTACGACGGACTAGATAAAAAAGGAGTTAGAGATATTCAGGAAGATATTAAAATATTATTAGAAGAATAAAAATGGAAGATCATTCATTAGAAAAAAAATTTAGCAAGTTTATTATTGCCGTTTCAATTATAATTCCGGTTGTAGTTGGAATTTTATTCGGAATCAAATTAAAAGATTTCGGAATTAATGTTGAACCACTTTCATTTTTGCCCCCAATTTACGCAACAACAAATGGTATTACTGCAATAGTTTTGGTTTGGGCAGTGATTTCTATTAAAAACGGTAAACGTAAATTACATGAACAATTAATGACTTTTGCTATTATGTTGTCCGTTGCTTTTTTAGTAATGTATGTTGCCTATCACATGACGGCTGATTCTACTAAATTTGGAGATTTAAATCACGATGGAATCCTTGATTTGGCAGAAACCGCTAAAATTGGCGCAATACTTTATGTGTATTTCATCATTTTAATTACCCATATTTTATTATCAATCGCTATTATTCCGCTAGTATTAATTACTTATGTGAGAGCCTTGGCGCAACGTTTTGACAGACATAAAAAAATAGCTAAAATAACTTTCCCGCTTTGGTTGTATGTCGCGGTGACCGGTGTTGTAGTTTACTTAATGATTTCTCCTTATTATGCATAAAATAGAAAATAGAATAAAGAATAAAGAAAATAGAATAGAAAATAGAAACGGAGTTAGAAATTTAATCTCAACTAAATGTTTTTATGTTCTTTTCTCTATATTCTTTTCTCTTGCAGCTAATGCTCAATGCGCTATGTGTCGAGCAGCTCTTGCGGGAGATTCGAATGTGAAAAAAGCTGAAGCTGTAAATGATGGAATCGTCTATTTGATGGTAATTCCGTATTTACTTGTGGCAGTTATAGGCGTTCTGATATATAGAATGTATCAATCAAAAAAGAAAAAAGCAGTATAATTTTATACTGCTTTTTTTTGATTTATAGTTGCAAGTCTATTTTAATCCATCAACAGAAACATTCACTGTTCCGTTTATTTTTATAAAAGCAATAATAGCCTGATTGGTTAACTGAATTTTGTCAAACTGAATGTCCTCCATTTTTCCATTTACAAATACACCTGGCATCGGAGAATAGTTTTTAAGATAGGTTGCCATGCTTTTTTTGCCTTCTTCTAAATTGGGTTGTATAGAATAGCGACAACTTTCTTCCATTTTTCTTAAAATGTATCCCTGACCTAACCAACTGGCAGTACGCATTAATTTACTTTTGGTGTCTAAAACATAATCAAGTTTCTCAAAATAAATTTCTTTTGTCTGTAAATTGTATTGTGGAAATCCGTTTAAATAAAGTGTTCCGTTTATTGATCCTAAAACATCTAGCGCAATTACCATTTTTCCGTCTTTGTGCCAGATCGTAACGTTTTTCACGGTTATTTTTTTGCTTCCTGAACCAAATTCCTGACCTGCAAAATTTTTAGTCATTATTTTAGAGGCATCAATATAAGTTGAAATTGCTGCAATATTGGCTGAAATCTGATTTGGAATTTTTACTACCGGTTTTAAAACAATTTTATTGGCATTAAATTTAGATTCGGGCTGTTTGCCAACAATAGTTTCCATGTTGCACTTGATTCCCATATCCAATAAAAACAAATCATTTTTAAGTTTTGCATTGGTTGAATAAATTTCAACAGGAGTAATTCGAAGCCAGCTTTCGTAAGTATCACTCATTTGAAATGGTGTGCATATTTTTTCTAAAGCAGATAAAACATTCGGTTTAAAGTCCATTGATTTTTCTATCGCTTCATCGATTTTCTTTTCAATCTTCGATTTAAAAATAGAAATAGCAGGATTTACCAAATAAGTTATAGGCATGCTTTTTCCAAAAACCAACATTGTTGGGCTTTCGTTCCAATCTAATGATTTGAATTCGGTTTTGGTATTTAATTTCCAATTCGTCAATGCCACCTCACTAGATAAGGTAATTATTCCATTTAAATTAAACTCACGAGTATCGTAAAGTTCGACGCCAAGTTTTTTTGTTCCAATCCTGTATTTAATAGTCGCTTTTAGAGGAAGAATTGTTTTTATTTTTTTATCTGGATTTGCAGGGTCATTTTGAATTTTTATTGGAGCCTGTTTCCAGATTTTCATTTCAATATCATCATCTTCGATGTTATTGTCTTCATAAATTAATCCAGTTAAAATCGAATTTGTCTGATTTTCAATATCAGTCAGTTTTACTGTTATTGGCAAGTTAATAAAGGATGGATTCGCATCATAAACTAGCGGACTTGCATCATCTGGTTCAGGTTTTAATGTTTCTAATTTTTGAGAAGTAGAGCAGCTAACAAATATTGTAAGTGTCGTAAATAAAGAAAGAATTGAAAAAAACTTCATCATTAATGTTTTTTTTATGTGAGGCAAAATTAAGAAAACAATTAAATTATTTTAATAAAGTGTAACAATTGAAACTTACTGCCGTCTTATTTAGATACTGAAACGGAATTATTAACGTTTTGTTATCATAATTTACTTATAAAAAATATTATTATTGTTTTAAAATTTAACAATACCATGATCGAAATCAAAGATTTGCACAAATCCTATAAAATGGGAAGTTCTGAATTGCATGTGTTAAAAGGAATAAACTTTAATATTGAAGAAGGCGAGTTAGTTGCTATTATGGGATCTTCCGGATCTGGAAAATCTACACTTCTTAATATTTTAGGAATTTTGGACGAGGCTGATTCTGGTAGTTATATTTTAGATAAAACCCCAATAAAAAAATTGAATGAAACGATTGCTTCTAAATACAGAAATAAGTTTTTAGGATTTGTTTTTCAATCTTTCAATTTGATTAATTATAAAAGCGCACTGGATAATGTTGCAATGCCATTGTATTATCAAGGCGTAAAAAGAAAAGAGCGATATGAAATTGCCATGAGATATTTGGAGAAAGTAGGTTTGGGTTCGCATTCGCATCATTTACCGAACGAACTTTCGGGAGGTCAAAAACAGCGTGTTGCAATCGCCAGAGCATTAGCTTCAAATCCAAAAGTTTTGCTGGCAGATGAGCCAACAGGAGCTTTAGATACCAAAACTTCTTACGAGGTTATGGAACTTATTCAAGGAATTAACGATGAAGGAAAAACGATTCTCATTGTTACACACGAACCTGATATTGCCGCAATGTGCAAAAGAAATGTGGTCCTGAAAGATGGATTAATTATCGATGATAAAAAGGTAGAACAAGTTAGAGCTTCATCTTATGTTTAATATTGAGCGTTGGCAAGAAATATTCGAAGCAATCTCTAAAAACAGACTAAGAACATTCCTAACAGGTATTTCTGTGGCTTCGGGAATTTTTATTTTAGTGATTTTGCTTGGTGCGGGTAAAGGACTTCAGAACGGAATTGAAAAACAATTCGAACGTGACGCTGCAGGAATTATTGAAGTTTGGTCCGGAACGACAACTAAGGAATACAAAGGATTAAATCCGGGGCGACAAATTCAGTATAGAGATGCTGATTATAATCAATCTGTACAGAAATTTGATGATAAACTAGATATGAGAGCTGCAACCTATAATTTTTGGGGCGCTCCATTTTCGTACGGAAAAGAATCTGGAAGTTATCAATATAGAGGTGTTACTCCCGATTATGGTGCAGTCGAAAATCTAAATATAGTTCAGGGAAGATATGTAAACAGTTCAGATTTGGCCAATAATGAGAAAGTGGCTTGTATTGGGATGAAAATTAAAACGGATCTGTTTAAAGATAAAGATGCTTTAGGAAAAGAAATCATAATCAATGGTATTAATTTTAAAGTAGTTGGCGTTTTTACTGATCCGGGAGGAGAAAGAGAAGAAGCGAGAGCGTATTTGCCTTTAACTACTGTACAAAGAGCTTTTGGCGGTGGAGATAAAATAAGCAATTTGTTTTTTACAATGAAAAAAACAAATGATTATGATGAAGCCTTAGCGCAATCTAAAAAATTCACCCAAGATTTGAAAAATTTGCTTAAAAGCAGAAATATGGTAGCTCCTGAAGATGATGGTGGTGTAGGTGTTTATAATTCGGTTGAGGATGCTAAGCAATTTTATGATTTGAATCTTTACATCAGATTGTTCTTTTGGTGGGTAGGAATTTGTACTATCATTGCCGGAGTTGTTGGAGTTAGTAACATTATGTTGATTATTGTAAAAGAAAGAACAAAAGAAATTGGAATTAGAAAAGCACTTGGTGCATCTCCGTTTTCAATCATTTCAATGATTCTTCATGAGTCGATTTTCATCACTACTATTGCTGGCTTTGTTGGTCTTTTAGCAAGTTTATTATTGTTGGAATTTGTTGGTCCGATGGTACAAAGTGAATATTTCCAACATCCCGAAGTCGATTTTAGTGTAGCATTGACAACACTTGCTTTACTTGTATTTGCTGGAGCATTAGCAGGATTTTTTCCGGCATACAGAGCGGCCAAAATAAAACCTATTGTAGCACTTAGAGACGAATAATTATGTTTAAGAAAGATAATTGGGACGAGATTTTACAAGCCTTAACCGCTAATGTGTTTAGAACAACTCTAACTGCATTTGGTGTGTTTTGGGGTATATTTATTTTGGTAATATTATTGGCGGCCGGAAATGGGTTAGAAAATGGTATCAAAAAAGGTTTTGACGGAATTGCCACAAATACTATGTTTATGTGGAGCCAGACAACATCTAAAGCATATAAAGGTCTACCTAAAACACGTCGTTATGATTTTAGAAATAGTGATGTTGCAGCATTAAAAGCGGCTTTGCCTGATTTATTATACGTTTCACCAAGAAATCAATTAGGAGATTTTAACGGAACAAATAATGTAGTGCGCGGTACAAAAACTTCGGCATTTACTGTTTATGGTGATTATCCGGAGTTGATTAAACAACAACCAATGGATATCATAAAAGGACGTTTTATCAATCAGCAGGATATTCTTGAGAAAAGAAAAATTGCAGTGATTGGAAAAGGCGTTATAAGTGAATTGTACGGAAAAGAAGAAGAAGCAATTGGAACTTACATAAAGGTAAATGGAATTAATTTTATGGTAGTTGGTGTTTATCATTCTAAACAACAAGGTGGAAATGCCGAACAGGAACAAAAAAATATTTTTGTCCCATTTACAACTTTCCAACAGGCATTTAACTATGGAGATAAAGTGGGTTGGATGGCACTTACTGCAAAAGATGAAACATCTATAACAGATTTAAAACCTAAGATTCTGGAATTAATTAAATCGCTTCATTCCATAAATCCGAAAGATGACAGAGCAGTTGGTAATTTTGATTTATATGAGCAATTTAATAAAGTGCAGAGTTTGTTTAATATCTTAAAAATCATTGCTTATTTTGTAGGAACGCTGGTTTTGATTTCAGGTGTTATCGGAATTTCGAACATTATGCTTATTGTAGTTAAAGAACGTACCAAAGAAATTGGAATTCGAAGAGCTTTAGGTGCAACACCTGGCGCTATTCGTGGACAAATTTTATCTGAGTCAATATTTTTAACTATCATTTCAGGAATGTTTGGGATTGCAGTGGCAACCGGTATTATTGCCCTCTTAAATATGGCGCTGGATTCGATGCCCCCCGGCAGTAATACAATGTTTGCCAACCCAAGTGTAGATTTACGAGTTGTATTTGTAGCATTATTAATATTAGTAGGATCAGGTTTGTTGGCAGGATTTATTCCGGCGCAGACCGCAATTAATGTAAAGCCTGTAGATGCTTTACGAACAGAATAAATTATCAATCAAAATATAATCGATTAAACCAAAAACAAAATGAAAAAAGGAGTAACCGTAACCATTTTAATCTTTATTGCTTTAGTTTTCTTTGGCGCACTTTATTATTTGTATGCCAAAAATCAAGAGTCGCCAATCGTTTTTAAAACCGAGAAAGCAGAGATTAAAACGATCGTAAAAACCACCATTGCAACTGGTAATATTCAGCCTGATGAAGAGGTCCTAATCAAACCAAACATTTCAGGTATTATAGAAGAAGTATATATCAAAGCTGGTGAGAAAATTAAGGCAGGCGACATGATTGCTAAAATTAGGGTTGTTGCCAATGTATCTAATGTAAGCAGTACTCAAAATCAGGTACAAACTGCTAAAATTGCATTAGATAATCAGGAAAAAATTTATAAAAGACAAAAAACCTTATTTGAAAAAGAGGTAATCTCTGCTAACGATTTTGATGCAGCTCAATTGGCTTATACTCAGGCGAAACAAAATTATCTAGCTGCAAGACAAAGTTTGGATATTGTAAAAACCGGAACAACAACGTCATTAGGAAGCTATGCTAATACTTTAATTCGTTCAACTGTAAACGGAATGGTTTTAGCAGTTCCTGTAAAAGTTGGAAATCAGGTTATTGAAAGTAATAACTTTAATGAAGGAACTACAATTGCCAGCGTTGCAGATGTTGGAAGAATGATTTTTATTGGAAAAATCGATGAATCTGAAGTAGGGAAAATCAAAATTCAAATGCCTATTGAAATTACTGTTGGTGCGATCGAGAATAAAAAATTCGATGCTGTTCTGACGGATATTGCTCCAAAAGGTGTAGTCGAAAATGGTGCTATTCAGTTTGAAATAAAAGCTTCTTTAGAAAACAGAGATGCTACTTTTATCAGAGCTGGATTAAGTGCAAATGCTTCTATTATTTTAGAGAAAGCAGATAAAGTTTTAGCGATCAAAGAATCATTAGTTCAATTTGACAAAAAAACTCAAAAGCCTTATGTTGAAATCGAAACAGCTCCTCAGAAATTTCAAAGAAAAGATTTGATTCTGGGAGTTAGTGACGGAATATACGTTCAAGTTAAAAGCGGTATCAAGGATTCAGACAAAATAAAAATCTGGAATCAGGGCTTGATCAGCGAAGGAGAAGAAAAAAAATAATTTGAAAGTATAAAGATTTTTTTGGGTTTATAAAATGTTAAATTTGCATAGTGTATTCGCTGTGCTTTCATTCAAAATATATGAAAATAAATAGATATAATAGTCTTGTTTTTGCTTTGCTTTTTGGTTTTGCATTATCTGGCCAGGCACAAACAAAACAATGGACACTGGAAGAATGTGTACGATATGCACTAGATAATAATATCACAATAAAATTATCAGAACTAGATGTAAAAAATGCTGATATCGATAAAAAAGATGCTTTTGGGAATTATCTTCCGTCAGTAAATGGAAATGCTTCACACTCCTGGAATATTGGTTTGAATCAGGACGTTACGACAGGTCTTTTGCGTAATCAGACAACGCAATATTCATCTGTAGGATTGAATGCAGGAGTTGATATCTACAAAGGTTTGCAGATCCAAAATACATACCGAAGAGCGAAACTTTCGATCATAGCTTCACAATATCAATTGTTGAAAATGCAAGAAGACATTTCGCTTAATGTTGCTAATGCATTTCTTCAAATTTTATCTTACAAAGAGGAGTTGAAAGTAAAGAAAGAACAACTTTCTATTGATGATAAAAGATTTAAACGTTCAGAAGAAATGGTAAACGCAGGAACAATTCCGCGTGGGGATTTATATGATTTGAAAGCAACATTGGCAACAGATCAGCAAGCCATAATTATTGCCGAAAATAATTTATTGATATCTAAATTAAGTTTAGCTCAGCTTTTACAATTGAAAGAATTTGCAGATTTTGATGTGATAGATGATACCAATGCAAAAGATGAAAACAACATCATGGCGCAAAGTCCAATTGATATTTACAATAAGGCAAAAGAAACGAGAACAGAATTAAAACTGGCACAGACTAATCTTGAAATTGCTGAGAAGAATGTAGCCATTGCAAAGGGAGCTTATCAACCTACACTTTCTGGTTTTTATGGTTTTAATACCAGAGCCAGTTATAGTGATAAGGTTATTGGAGTAGATGGTAATGGTGATCCTATTTTAGGAGGACCAGATCCGGTTTTTCAACAATTTAGTGATAATAAAGGACACAATTTCGGATTTCAGTTGAATGTTCCAATTTTTAATGGTTTCTCAGTTCGAAATAATGTAGAACGAAATAAAGTTAATTTAGAAAAATCTAAAATAGATTTAGAACAAAAAAGTTTAGATTTGCAACGTAACGTTTATACTGCTTTTACAAATGCAAAAGGAGCATTAAATACATATGAATCATCAACTGTAACTTTAGAAGCAAGACAACAAGCGTATAATTATGCTAAAGAAAAGTATGATGTAGGTTTAATGAATTCATTTGATTTTACACAAGCTCAGACATTATTGACAAATGCGCAGTCTGATGTTATTAGAACGAAATACGATTACATGTTTAAGATAAAAATACTTGAATTCTACTTTGGAATTCCAATTGTCCCAATTATTACAAAATAATTTATTATGTCAAAAAAAACAGTTTATTTCTTAATAGGAGGCGCAGTAGTTATTATTGCAGTTTTAGTAGGTCTTTCGAAATCGGGAGTAATAGGAAATAAGGATGAGGGAAAAGAAGTAGAAATTTCAAAAGTAGTGGCTTCAACTATTGTCGAAACGGTTTCGGCAACAGGGAAAATTCAGCCGGAAATTGAGGTGAAACTTTCATCAATGGTTTCGGGTGAAATTATTGCATTGAATGTAAAAGAAGGACAGGTTGTTAAAAAAGGTGACTTATTGGTAAAAATAAATCCGGATTTGTATACATCAGGATTGGATCGATCTGTTGCTAATTTGTCAGGAACCAAGGCTAGTTTATCACAATCTGAAGCAAATTTCAAAGAAGCAAAAGCGAGTTACGAACGTAACAAAACTTTATATGATAAAGGAGTAATTTCTAAGTCTGATTGGGATAAATCAATTGCAACTTTTGAAGTTGCTAAAGCTACCAGACAAAGTTCATATTATAATGTTCAGAGTGCTTCGGCATCTGTAACGGAGGCAAAAGATAATTTAGGACGTACACTAATTTATGCTCCTGCAGATGGAACTATTTCTGTGTTAAATGTTGAATTAGGAGAGCGTGTTTTAGGTACGCAACAAATGGCTGGAACAGAGCTTTTGAGAGTGGCAAACCTAAACAACATGGAAGTTGAAGTCGATGTTAATGAAAATGACATTGTGAAAGTAAAAATTGGAGATGAAGCCAATGTTGAAGTAGATGCTTATCTAAAAAAGAAATTTAAAGGTATTGTAACCAGTATTTCTAATTCAGCAAGCACTACGCTGACTTCAGATCAAGTTACTAATTTCAAGGTTAAAGTTCGTATTTTAAAAGAATCTTATCAGGATTTATTAGAAGGTCAGCCAAGCTCTTATTCTCCATTTAGACCGGGAATGACTGCGACAGTTGATATTCTGACAAAAACTAAAGCTAATGTGTTAGCAGTGCCTATTAGTTCAGTAGTTGTAAAATCGGATACTGCAGCTGTTAAGGATTTTACGGTAGAAGATCCTAATGAGAAAAAAGTAGTATCAAAAAGCGATAAAAAATTCGAATGTGTTTTTGTAAAAGTAGGCGATAAAGCTAAAATCAGAATCATTAAAACTGGTATTCAAGACGATACTAATATAGAGGTAATGTCAGGATTAAAATCAGGAGATGTTGTGATAACCGGACCATATACGACGGTTTCAAAAGAATTGAATTCTGGTGATAAGGTAAAGCTTAAAAAAGCTGATGCTCCCAAAAAATAAATATAATAATCTTAAAAAATAAATACTTTGTCTTTTATTCTCAATATCGAAACTGCTACAAAAAATTGTTCTGTAGCAATTGCAAAAAATGGTGAAACAATTTTATGTAAGGAAATTGCAGAAGAAGGATATTCCCATGCCGAAAAACTTCATGTTTTTATTGAAGAAGCAATTGCCGAATCCGGAATCACAGTTCAGGATTTAGTTGCAATTGCCGTAAGTCAGGGACCTGGTTCATATACAGGTTTACGAATTGGAGTTTCGGCAGCAAAAGGATTGTGTTTTGCATTGAATATTCCGCTGATTGCTGTGGATACATTACAAACTTTGGCTTCTCAGGCGAAAGTAGCTGACGGAAAAATAATTCCGATGCTTGATGCCAGAAGAATGGAAGTTTATAGTGAAATTTTTAATGTTAGCCTGGAAGTTGAAAGAGAAATTCAGGCAGAAGTTATAACAGAAGATTCTTTTAAAGATTTTACTGAAAAATTGTATTTCGTAGGAGATTGTGCTAATAAATGCAAAGCTGTTCTAACAAAAGATAATTTTATTTTTCTGGAGGATATAAAATACCCTTCAGCTTCAGCAATGAGTAAAATCAGTTTCGATAAATATCAAATAAGCGACACTGTAGATGTCGCTTATTTTGAACCTTATTATTTAAAAGATTTTATGATGGCGCCTCCATCAAAAAAGCAATAAAATCCTTTTATTTTTGTAACGTATAGGGTTGAACTGAAATTCCGGCTTCATCCAAAGCTGCTTTGCAATTCTCTAAAGTTTCAGAAAAAACAGCTCCATAATTAGCATTTTTAGCCCACGGACGTACTGAAAATTCTACAGCACTAGCTGTTAGGTTTTTTACAAAAACTTCTGGAGCAGGCTTCTTTAGTACTTTAGGGTTTTTATTTAAAACATCTAAAAGAACTTCCTTAGCTTTCTTAATATCAGAATCATACGAAACTGCAAAAGTCAAATCGGCTCTTCTTTCTCCCTGCATGGAGTAATTAATAATCGTACCATTAGATAATGCACCGTTTGGCACAAAAACAGTTTGATTGTTAGCAGTAAGCATTTTGGTAACAAAAATTTGAATTTCGCTTACAGTTGCTATTACGCCTTGAGCTTCGATAGTATCGCCAACTTTAAAAGGTTTAAAAACGATAATTAACATTCCTCCGGCAAAATTAGAAAGTGAACCTTGCAATGATAAACCAACTGCAAGTCCCATTGCTCCCAGAATAGCAACAAATGATGAAGTTTCTATACCCAATTTTGAGATAAAGGTCACAAATAATAAAATTCTAAGTGCCCAAATTAAGATGTCTGAAAGGAATTTTGTTAATGTAGGATCCAGGTTTCTTTGGACCATTATTTTTATAATAATTCTATTTATTAATCTGATGGCATAGATACCAACAAATAAAATTAGAAATGCCGAGATTAATTTTGGCGCATAATCAACTAATACGTCAATGAATTTAGTAGCGTAAGTACTAATTTGTTCTGGACTCATCATGTTTATCGAATAAAAAAACCTTCTCAAAACGAGAAGGTGTATTGGTAATGCAAATATAAAGATATTTATTTTTATTAGAAAAAAATGACGTTTTTATTCCTTGTCAGCAACTTCGTCAGTAGCCTTTTCTTCGATAGTGGCTGCTGTTTCACTTGCATCAACTACGGTTTCTGAGGCAACAGTTTTAGTTTCGCTGGTTAATTCACCTGCTTTTTCTTTTACAGAATCAATAACCTCACTAATAGAATCTGTTGCTTTTTCTACATATTCACTAACAATGTCTTTTGCCTGACCAGCATATTCCACAGCGCTATCAAGTAAAGGTTCTGAAGCTTCTTTAGCTTTGGCAATTGTTTCTTCTGCAAAAGTTTCTGCTTTTTCAATATAAGGTGTAGCAGCTTCTTTAGCTTGCTCAAAAGTAGTTTCAGCCTGAGTGGCTAAATCTGTAGCAGATTCTTTGGCTGAGCCAAATAAATTTTTGAAAAATGAAGATAATCCCATGGTTTTATAATTGATTGGTTAAAGTTACAATATTAAACTTTTTTACAGAATTATAGTATTATTGTTGAAATAATTTATTGAAAGTTAGCGAGATATGATGTAATGAAAAAAGCGCTCACCATTGGCGAACGCTTTACTTAATTTTTTAAGTTTATTGTTTATGCATTTAAAGCTTCAACTTTAATACCTTCATCATTTAACATGCTCTTTAACATGTTTTCGATTCCACTTTTTAAAGTAAAAGTAGAAGATGGACATCCGCTACAAGCACCTTGCAAAATAACTTTTACTGTTTTGTCATTTTCGTTATAAGAATCGAATGCAATATTTCCTCCATCAGCAGCAACTGCCGGTTTTACATATTCTTCTAAGATATTGATGATTTGTTGTGAAGTTACATCCAGTTTATCAAAAGCCTCATCTTTAGTAACATCATTTTTTGTTGTTACTTCAATTAAACTTTCATCTAAAACAGTTCCTCCGTTTTCGATAAATTGTTTGATAAACGTTCTCACTTCTAAAGTGATTTCATCCCAGTCGTTAATATCATATTTAGTAACCGAAATGTAATTTTCATCAATAAAAACCTCTTTTACATAAGGGAATTTGAATAATTCTTTTGCTAAAGGAGAAGAAGCAGTCTGGTCAATATTTTTATATTCCACCGGATTTCTGGTTAGCATTCTGCTTACAACAAATTTTAATGCCGCCGGATTTGGAGTTGTTTCTCCATAAACAGTAATGGGCTGTTTTTTAGCTTTGTTTTCATCTATTTTAATGATGACACCACCTTTGTCTACAAATGCTGCTATTTGTTCTGCAACAGCATCTTGTACGTCTTCCCATTCTACAATGCTGTATCTTTCAATAGCGATGAAATTTCCAGAAATATAAACTGTTTTTACAAATGGTAAATAAAATAATTGTTGTGCTAATGGTGATTCTTGTGCTTCATCAATATTCTTAAATTCAAAATTTTGATTTTGGGTGATGAAATCTTCAAATTCAAATTTTAATATAGTTGGATTTTGAGTTTCTCTTATGGTGATTTTTGTCATGATTTGTAATTTTTTACAAATTTAGTAAAGTTATTTTCTACTAATGGCTATATTTGGTTTTTTAATAAAATAATTAAGATTCTTATTATAACTAATCGGATTAAATTGAGAGTCTGTAATTAATTCAAACAAAAATGCCTTTATGGAACTTAGAATCAGGGTTTTATTTATCTTTTTATTAACTTCATTTTACTCTTTTTCCCAAGAAGGTATTCCTGTATATTCAGATTACTTATCAGACAACTATTATTTGATTCATCCCTCTATGGCCGGCGCCGCAAATTGTGCAAAAATAAGATTGACAGCCAGAAAACAATGGTTTGGTCAGGAAGATGCGCCATCTCTCCAAACGTTGAGCTTTAACGGTAGAATAGGTGAGAGATCAGGAGCCGGAATTATTGTTTTTAATGATAAAAATGGCTATCATTCTCAAAAAGGGGTAAAGCTTACTTACGCACACCATATCATGTTTTCCAGAGACGAGATCGATTTGAATCAATTATCTTTTGGTATTAGCGGTGCAGTAATTCAAAATCAATTAGATGAAACAACATTTGGAACTACATTTGATCCAATTGTTTCTGGTCAGATTCAAAAAGATTCTTATTTTAATGTTGATGTTGGTGCGTCTTATAATTATTTGAATTTTTATGCTCATGCGACTGTTCAGGGATTACTTGAAACCAGAAGAGATTTGTATACAGATTATGAAACTGACAACTTGAGAAAGTTTCTTTTGAGCGCCGGATACGTTTTTGGTAAAAGTGAAAATATTACCTGGGAACCTTCAGTTTTGCTTCAAATATTTGATCAGACCAAAGAGAAATCAATTGATCTAAATATGAAAGCTTACAAGAACATGGATTTTGGAAGTTTATGGGCAGCACTTTCTTATAGAAGGAGTTTTGATGGAGCACAATATGTTACAGGAAGCGGGGTTTCATCTCAAAACTTGCAATATTTTACGCCAATTATTGGTATAAATTATAAAAATTTTATGTTTGCTTACACCTATTCACAAGTGATGGGCGATGTGAAATTTGATACCGGAGGGTATCATCAAATTACTTTAGGAATCAATTTATTTTGTAAAAAGGAACGTTACGATTGTAATTGTCCGGCTATTAATTAATTTATTATGCTGATTAAGTCTGTAAACGGAAAATCGCCTTCAATTCCAGAAGATTGTTATGTTGCTGAAAATGCAACCATTGTTGGCGATGTGACATTTGGAGAATCTTGCAGTGTTTGGTTTAATGCTGTTATTCGCGGTGATGTTCACTTCATTAAAATTGGAAATAAGGTTAATATTCAGGATGGAGCGATTATTCATTGTACCTATCAAAAACACCCAACTATTATAGGAAACAATGTTTCAATTGGTCATAATGCAATAGTCCATGGCTGTACCATTCACGATAATGTTTTGATAGGAATGGGAGCAATTGTAATGGATAATTGTGTCGTTGAGAGCAATGCAATTGTGGCAGCTGGTGCCGTTGTAACACAAAATACTATTGTGACATCTGGAAGTATTTATGCCGGAGTTCCTGCCAAAAAAGTAAAAGATATTGACCAATCTGATTTTGCAGGAGAAATTGAGCGTATTTCAAACAACTACGTGATGTATTCAGGCTGGTTTAAGAACGAAGAATAAATTATAAATTGATCTTTTCGAAAAAGGTGTTTTTATAACTTTCACTTATAGGAATTCGTTTATCACTAATTAAAACCTTATTTTTCTGAATCGATTTCACATGTTTTATATTGATAATATAAGATCTGTGAATTCTCGAAAATCCTTTGCTTGACAGTAAATTTTCCAGTTTTATTAAACTGATTAAGGTCAGGGTAAACTTATTGTCTGTGGTATAGATTTTTACATAGTCTTTTAGGCCTTCAATAAATAAAATATCAGCAAAATTCATTTTCACATTTTCATATTCAGCTCTTACAAACATAAAATCCTGTTCTAATTCAGGAGCTGTAGTGCTCTCGGAAATAGCCTGAGCTGTAGCCGCAGGATTAAAGATTTGCTGAGCACGAACTACTGATTTTAGAAAACGATGAAATGGAATTGGTTTTACCAGATAATCAACCGCACCAAGGTTAAATCCTTCAACAGCGTAATCAGAATATGCTGTTGTAAAAATAATTAAAGGTTTTTTTTCTATAGTATTTAAAAATTCAATTCCCGAAAAATGAGGCATTTGAATATCCAGAAAAATCAAATCGATATTAGTCTGATTGATAAATGAAACGGCATCGATAGCGTTATTAAAAGTACTGACTAATTCTAACGAATCTACTTTTCGGACAAAATCTTCTAATAATTCAACCGCTAGAGGTTCATCATCTATAATTACACACTTCATCTATTTCAGTATTAGATTGTTAAATTTGTTTTGGTCTTCAAAAGTAGTTTTAAACCAGTAAATTAAGTTTTAAAGTTTTCATAAATTACAGGTTTAAATTTAAATTAAGTACTTACCGTTATGGTTTTGCTTAAGGTATAACCATCCATAATCAATCATTATTAATTTATTGTTGTTTGAATTTCATCTAATTTTAAATTTAAATGTACACGGTAATACTGATTGTCCTGCGTTATATCTAATTGATGGGCGTTTGGATAAAGCAAATCAAGGCGGTTTTTTATATTAGCCAGCCCAATTCCTGAATTTTCAGGGTCTTTTGTATAATCTTCAATGGTGTTTTCTATCCAGAAATCCAGACTGTTTTCATGTATGAAAATTTTAATTTTTACGTGAGCTGCCCCTTTATAATCGGTTCCGTATTTAAATGCATTTTCAACAAACGAAATCAACAACAATGGTTCTATGAATTTATTTCGGGTATCACCATGAACATTTATAACAATATCTTCAATGTCGTTAAGCCTTAGTTTTTGCAGTTCAATGTAATTTTGGATATAATTAATTTCTTTTTCTAAAGCCACCGTTTTATTATCAGTTTCATACAACATATAGCGCATTAATTCAGATAATGTTACGATGGCATCAGGGACCAAATCAGATTTTTTGTGTGCCAACGAATAAATACTGTTTAAAGAATTAAATAAAAAATGCGGATTAGTTTGCTTACGCAGATAAATTAATTCAGTATTTGTTCGGTGTGTTTCGGCAATTAGTTTGTTTTGTTGGTTATTGTAAAATTCTGTTAGTGTTCTAATTATGGCACTTATAGTTAAAATTAAAATATAAAATAATGAAGGGCCAATTTTAAAAAACAAAGGCTGTCTTCTTGCCATTATAATACGTCTTTCTCCTTTTATAAAATCAGTTGGGCCATCGGGCATTATTTTGGGAGGCAACATGTTTGCCGGTCTCAAATGATTGAATTCAGGAATGAAATAATTAATTCTGATTACCATAAAAAGAATAATAAGTGCTAAAACAAAAGCAAAATAAAGCCAGTATTTTTTTTCTAAAAGCAAGGCAGGCACCAAATAAAAATAGTTCAGATAAAACAAAACGATCCCGGTAAGCCATTGTACATAAAAATCATTGTTGATTCTAAACGGACTTTCGTAAAATTGAATTAGCGAGGTCAAAATAAAGAAAGTCCATATAATACTATGGAACAAAATTTTGTTTGAGCTGGTATTTTTGATGGTATCTATATTCATTTAGAATTTTATTTTTAATAAAATTAAATCATTTTTTGTTACCGTTGGGGATAAGTTTTTATTGAGTTTTTCGATTACAAAATTGCCTACTTTTAAGGCATCTTCTTCTGTTGTAAAGCTTTTAGTCTGGTTAATTACAGGTATAATAGATTGTTTAATTACTATTTTATCATTGCAGGCAATTGTATATCCCCAGCCGGTTGCTGTTTTGAATGATTCGATTTTAAAAGAACTTTTCTCTGTACAGGCGGCAAATGTCAAGGCAAGTAAAAGAAAGAGTAAATTCTTCTGGATTTTATTCCAGAAGAATTGTTTTTTTGTATTAATTGTCATCGTCATTTTGTTCCTCTAAAGGTTTAAACTCCCAGGCATCATCAAAATAGGTTGAGCCAACTCTTCCCAGCATATAAAAACCACGATTATTGATCGCAAAACCAACAGCGTCAGTTCTGGTAACACCTTCCATTGGCGTTCTTTCTACCCATAAATCTGTAGATGGATTATACTCCCAGACTGTTTTAATGCTTTCTCCACCTATAAGATATCCTAATCCATTCATGGCAAAACTTGATGCATTTGCACGAACAAGTGCATAATCATCATTGAATGATTCATCATCGTCATCGTCTTTATCAATATCACGTTTTCTTGTCCAGGTATCTGTAGCTGGATCAAATTCCCAAAAATCTTCCTGATAAGTTCCGTTGTTAATTCCAGTTCCTAAATATGCCTTGTCACCAATTACAAAAACGGTAGCATTACGTCTTTTATTTCCACTAAATCCGTTTACAAGCGTCCAGGTATTGGCCTGATCATTATATTGATAAAAATCTTTAAGATAGTTTCCATCATATCCGGTTCCAAAGTAAGCTTTTCCGCCAACCTGAAATCCTAATGCCCCATAACGTCCAGTTCCTCCA
Organism: Flavobacterium sp. GW821-FHT11G01; assembly: GCF_058808175.1. NCBI lineage: Bacteria > Pseudomonadati > Bacteroidota > Flavobacteriia > Flavobacteriales > Flavobacteriaceae > Flavobacterium > Flavobacterium sp. GW821-FHT11G01. Next base: position 45,531 of record NZ_JBXARK010000003.1, read on the forward strand.
AAATCCGTTTTCTGAGTCCAGCTGTTGCTCGTAGGATCGTATTGGTAAAAATCTTTTAATTTGTTAGTTCCGTCGTATCCAAGACCTACATATCCTTTTTCATTTAATGTAAAACTTGATGCAGAACTTCTTCCTACTCCGGTAAAATCGGCTTTTTGTTCCCAATAATCTCCATTAGAGTTGTATGCCCATAAATCTTTCAAATAAACGTCTCCGGTATAACCTGTTGCTACAAATGCATAATCTCCAATAACAAAACTAGTAGCACTAGATCTTGCAGGTCCATCAAATGCTGATTTTTTAATCCAGTTTCCTATTAAATCATCATCTTCATCATCGTTGCTACAGCCCATAAAAAAGAGACTAGAAAACAGTGCTGCGAATAATATTCCTTTTTTTAAAATATTCATAGTATATTAATTTATTTATTGTTTGTATTTGATGCCAATGCCTAAAATATATCCGTTACCAGTATTAAAATCATACACTTCATGATTGTTATTATCAATCAGAGTATATTTTTTATTGAAATTGTAACCAGCTTTAAAATTTAAAAACCAATTTTTATCAACATTTCTTTCGTATTCAAAAGCCGAAGTCATTTGAGATAAATTCACTTTTGTAGCTTCCTTGTTTAAATTAATTTGAGAATCTAAATTGTAAAAATTGCCGTTAAAACTGTTTATTAGATTGAAATTGTTTCGGGTATTATTTGAATATGATATTTTAGAATCTGGAAATCCAATCAGTATATTGCTTTTATCATTCACTTTATAGTTTAAAGACAGAACAAGGATGAATTTAGGATACCCAAAAATTGCTGTTCTGGCAGCACCAATATTTAAATCGGTTTTAGAACCTAGTTTTTGATGCACTTCGAAACTTCCTAAAATTGTTACATCAGAAATACCAAAATCTTGTTGAAAATTGGCAGTTGGAATTAATATGAAATTCAATTTTGTTGTTTTTGAAACATTTTGTAAAAACTCAAATTGATTTTGTAATTGATTAAAACGATCTGGTTTTTCAAGTGAATTAAAACTTTCTAATTCATAATTTACATTTAAATGAGAATATTCTAACGTGTTCGTTATTTTACTTTTAGAACTTATTTCTTTATTGATTTTGATGCTGATATTGGTCTCGTTAAAATTAATTTTATCAGTAGGTTCAGTTTTTAAATTCATATTTACGGACAAATTTTCTTGTGCTTTCATACTGTAAAATGAAATTGTAAAAAGCGAACATATTAAAAGCGATATTTTCATTACTTATTTATTGGTTCAAAAGTATGTTCCTAATGTTTTTAAAAAAAAGAAGATATATGTATGGTATGTTTTGATAGACAAAAGAGCCGTTTTTATGGCTGAATGAAGTATTTGCCTGTATAATCGTATTATAGATGTTTTGCTGCTATTTATAGTGTAAAAAGGCTGGGCTGTATATGTTATAGTGTGGTGCAGAATTGTGCAATTTATATTTGTTCAAAAATTTATTATGCACAAGTTTATATTGATGTTGTTTTTTGCTGTCACTATACTTTCATGCGGTACAGACACAGATGCCGGCGAATTTGTTGTTGGATCAGACTATTTAGCCTTAAGTAACAAAGTTGTTTTAATTGATACCGTAACGGTAGATATGTCAACGATAAATTTTGATTCTCTTGTTACTTCTAATCAAAAACGAATTTTAATTGGAAATTACGATGACCCTATTTTTGGAAAAGTAAAATCTAATAGTTATTTCCAGATCTTGCCTAATGTTTACAGCTTAAATACGAGCGGATCAGATACTGAAACAGTAAACTACGTTTTTGATTCTATAGTAATGACACTGAAATATGATAATTATTATTATGGCGATACGACAAAAGTGCAAACTTTTGATATTCATCGTCTGACTCAGAAAGTTAAGCCTAATGTTGATGATAAAAGTTTTTATAATAATTCTACTTTGAGTTATAGCGATGAAAGTATTGGATCAATTTCATATAAACCAAGGCCTATTGAAAAAGATTCTATCACAATTAAAATGAATGATACTTTTGGATCCGCGCTTTTCCAAAAAATGAAAAAAAGGGAAGTAACGGACTCTGATAGTTTTACTGAATATTTAAAAGGACTTGTATTGGTTCCTTCCGGTTCTAATTCTTCTAGTGTTATCGGTTTTAATACGGCAACAAGCATGATTAGAATGTATTATTCCAGATCTCCGAAAGATATTGAAGAAGAGCCTTATGTTGTTGAGTTGACAATTTCAGATGTTACAAGACAATTTAATTCGATTTCTTTAGATAAAAGTGGAACATTGCTTCAGAATTTACCGGTATCGAGTAGTAAATTATCAAGTTCCCTCACCAATAAGCAGGGTTTTATTCAATCTGGTACAGGGGTCGCCTGCAGAATTGATTTTCCAAATATTAAGCAACTCAAATATATTTCAGACAAAGGCGCTATTGTTGACGCACAATTGCTTTTAAAACCGGTTAATAATTCTTATTCGGAACAATATCCCTTGGCAGATTCTCTGAAAGTGTATGTGTCAGACAATTTAAATAGATTGAGTGGTTCTTTAGTAAATTCTGCCGGTGCAGCAGTTTATGGTATTTTAAATAAAAAAAGCGATGAGTTTAATGAGAATGTCGGATATAATATTCCGATTGGATGGTTTCTACAAAAGGAAATGTGGAAACAGTCTGACTCCAGATCTTCTCTGATTCTAACATTACCGGTTATTTCTAAAGCGGTAAACAGAATAGTTCTCGGAGATCAAAAACATCCGGACAACAAAATTCAACTGAAAATTTATTACATCTCTTATTAAATGAAAAATAAAATAGCTTATTTAAGTGGCGCCTTATTGTTGTCGCTAACTTCATTTTCGCAAAGTATTTCAAGTTCTCCTTATTCACTATATGGTGTAGGGAGTTTATACGATTCTGATTTTGGTATAATTCCATCTATTGGATCTTCTGGAATTGCCTTACCATCAGACACATTTATTAATAATCTGAATCCGGCATCATTAGCTTATTTGCCCCAAAATCATTTTATGTTTGATATAGGAGGAAAAGCTATAGCAACAACTTATCAGAGTGGTTCCAGAACGGAGAGTCGTAATAATTTTCAATTTTCACATATTGCTTTTGCTTTCCCGGTTACAAAGAATTCGGGTTTTAGTGTGGCTTTGAGACCTTATTCTAGTGCGACATTTAAAATTTCTAATTTGAAGTTACCAATAGAAAATAGCCAGGAATATTATTATATGACTGCTGCAGGTTCTGGTGGATTAAATAATTTTGATTTTTCTTATGGATATCGATTTGGAAAGAAAGTTTCCGTTGGAGTTTCGGCAGCCTTACTGTTTGGAAATACAGTTGATGATCGAAGTTTTTTAATATTAAATTCAATTACAACCATTCATAAAAAAACACAATATAATGGTTTACGTGCCACTTTGGGGGCGCAGTATAAAATTGACTCGACTTTAACAATTGGCTCAACGTTAAAAATGCCTGCTCAAATCAAAGCTTCTAAAGTCCAAACCGTACAAACTATTTCAGATGAAGTTGTGACTTCTATAGAATCAGATGTTATTACAGATACAGATGATTATTATATGCCTTTGGAAATTGGAGTAGGGATTAGCAAGCGTTTTAAAAATAATTTGAACATGAGTTTAGACTATGAAAAAAGTTTATGGAATGATTCTAATCAATCTAAATTGTATGGAGATTTTGTGAATCAGGATCGATTTGCACTTGGATTTACCTATAGAGCTAAAAAGAATATTCGAAAATACTGGGATAGCGTTCAATATGCAGCCGGCGCTAATTTTGACACCGGCTATCTTGAAGTTGATGGTAAACGCGTAAATAATGCATCGATCTCTGTTGGACTTTCCCTGCCAATAGAAAACACTTTTTCATCTTTAAATATTTCCTATTCATACGGGCAAAAAGGGAGAATTTCAGATAATCTGATAAAGGAAAATTACCATAAAATATCTCTTAACTTGTCACTCGATGGAATTTGGTTCGTTAAAAGAAAGATAGAATAGGAGAGTTAAAAATCCTTTTTTATTACCTCATATTTATAATTTAATATGGACTCTAAAACAGCGGGATCTGAATTGACATAAAATTCAGGTTCGCTTTTTTGATTGTCCGAAAAACCAACTTTTTCACGCAGAATATTTTGTGTCTGACGAGCTACGGCTTCTCCCGAATCAATAATTTGAATATGATCAGGAAGTATTTTTTTGATCTGTGGAATCAAATAAGGATAATGACTACATCCCAAAACCAGATAATCAATATTGGCATCAATCATCGGTTTTAAATAAGACTCTAATAATTGAGTCATTTCTGGTGAGTTCAGGTTTCCATCTTCAATAAGTTGAACAAGTCCATGACCTACCTGTTCAATTATGGTAGTATGCTGAAACATTTCAGCAGTTTTATTGAATAATTCACTATTTAATGTTCCCTTAGTAGCCAAAATTCCAATTACTTGTGTTTTCGAATTATTTGCCGCAGGTTTTATCGCAGGTTCGATGCCTATAAAAGGAATGTCATAAGTTGCACGAAGCTCACGAATAGCATTTGTTGTGGCAGTATTGCAGGCTACAACTATTAATTTACAGTTCATTTCGAGTAAAAGATCCACATTCTTTTTGCTTAAAGCAACAATCTCTTCTTTGGTTCTTTGGCCATATGGAGCATTTTTGCTGTCAGCTAAATATATAGTTTTTTCGTTTGGAAGTAGATCGTGAATGGCGCTCCAAATGGAAGTTCCTCCAATACCGGAATCAAAAACGCCTATAGGATTGTTGTTCGTCATACTACAAATTTAGTATTTTTTGAAATAGATTTATACTGTTACTAAACTGAAATTAAAGAATACTATTGTTTTTTAATCATAATTTAATATACAAAAAAACTGCCCAAACTTTTTTACAAAATTTGGGCAGTTTGATACTAAGTAATTCGTTTTTTAGAATCCTAAATCTTTTTTAACGTCAGCAGTAATGTTTGGACCATCAGCTAAGATTAAAGTAGAACCATCTAATACGTATTGGTAACCTTTAGCTTTTCCAACTTTTTGGATAGAAGCTTTTACTTTTTCCATGATTGGTTTTACGATATCAGAATCTTTTTGTTGTAATTCTTTTTGAGCATTATCTCTGTAAGAAGTAATTCTACCTTGCATATCCTGAACTTCTTTAGAACGTTCTCCGTTTACAGCTTCAGTTACAGTTGCAGCTTCTGCTTCATACTTTTTGATTTTAGTTTGGTACTCATCAATCATTTTTTTGTATTCAGCATCATATGTAGCACTTAATTTTTGTAGTTGATTTTGAGCATCAAGCATTGCAGGCATTTTCGACATAATCTCGCTAACATCAACATGGGCTACCTTAGCCTGTGCGTTCATTGTGTTACTTGCTCCTAAAATTAGTATGGCAGCAATTAGTAAAGTTTTGATTTGTTTCATCATTTTTAAAATATTAATTAATTATTGGTCGTATTTGATTTTTGTGTTTCGGCTTCTTTTGCTTTTTTAGCCGCTTCTCTTTCTTCTATTATTTTCTTTCTTCTTTCTTCTAATTCTTTTTTACGTTGCTCGTAAAGTTTTTGTCTTTCTTCTGCTTTATTTACAGCTGGGTCAGCTGGAGGTGTTGTTTCATTTGTTGCAGCTGGTTTAGCTGTTGCATCTGTCTTACCAGTCTCAGTTGTTTTTGCGGCTTCAGTTGTTTTTGCAGGTTCAGAAACCGTGCCATTTTTTTTGGCTTCTCTTTCTGCTGCTATTGCTTTTCTTCTGTCGTCGTATTCTTTTTTCTTCGCCTCTTGTTCTAATCTTCTGTCTTCAATCAGCTTTTCTCTTGCTGCTTTTTTCTCATCAAGTGCTTTTTGTCTGTCTGCCATTGCCGGATTTTCGTCAATTGCATTTTCTTTACTTTCTTTAACTTCCTGATCTTTCAATTGTTTTTTAGTCAATTGCTCACGTTTATCAGTTCGGTTTAAAATACGAATAACCTGATCGCTGATGTCAAATTTTTTATTGCTGAAAAGCATTGTTAAATCTGACGATTTGTCGAAAATGAAATCATAATTTTTAGCTTCAGCAATATCCTGAACGGCAGTAAAAACCTGATCTTGTATTGGTTTTGCCAATGCCGCTTTCTGATGAATTAAATTTCCATTAGAACCAAATTGCTTTTGTTGATAATCCAGCATTTCATCTTCAAGAAATTTAATTTCTGTTTCTCTTTCATCAATAAGCTCTTTGGTCAATAAAGCTTTTTCAGCTTTAAGGCTTTCTTTAAGCGTATTTATATCTAATTTTTTGGCTTCAATTTCCTGTTTCCATTTTTGAGCTTTTAGCTCTAATTGAGCTGTGGCTTCTTTGTAATCAGAAACGTTTTCCAAAATATATTCCATGTCGATATAGCCTATTCTAGTCGTCCTTGTCTGAGCCTGACTTGCCTGAGCTACAATCAAGGCTAAAAATATAAATAAAAATTGTTTTCTCATAACATTAGTTTATTTTCAAATTTTTAACCAAATGTACTAAAAATTGGACTAAAATTGTTGACCAATAATAAAGTGTGTTTCCCAGCCATTTGCTTTATTTGTAACAGATCCAGGAAGAGCATCAAATCCATATCCTAAATCAATACCCAGCAATCCAAACGCTGGCATAAATACACGTAAACCAAAACCTGCTGAACGACTTAAGTCAAATGGGTTGTAATCTTTGAATGTTGGATATGATGAACCTGCTTCTAAAAACGTTAAGGCATAAATAGATGCTGATGATTTTAATGTAATTGGATAACGCAATTCCATCGAGAATTTGTTATAAATTGTTGCTCCAATTTGTTCTCCTCTTGAATTTACCGGAGTTAACGAGTTGTTAGGATAACCTCTCAACTGGATTGTTTCTCTACCATCCATCGAGTAATTGGCCATTCCATCTCCACCTAAATAGAAACGTTCGAAAGGTACAACTCCTCTTGCCTGATCATAGGCTCCAAGGAAACCAAATTCTGTCAATGTTCTTAAAACTAACTTACCATATACTTTAGTATACCAATCTGCTTTGAATTTTACTTTGTAATATTCTAACCAATTGTATCTTTTCTGATCTACTTTACCCTGATCTGTATCGGCACTTGCATAATCAGATCCAACACTGTTATATAAAGTTTGGCCTGATGAATTTACACCAGCTGACTTCATATAATCACCTTTGTTTAACGGTTGTCCATCAGCACCAGAAGTGTTTTCTCCGGTGTATTGCATTTTATACTCTTTTTGATTTGGTAAATCTGCATAATTAATACCATTAAATAATGAATATGGAGGTGTTACTTTTGCAGAAATACTAAACTCAGAACCATAAGTTGGGAATATTGGGTTTACCCCTTTATTACTTCTCGAAAGTCCAATTGTATAGGCTAAGTTTCTCGACGATCCATTACCAAATGTAAATAAGCCTGTGTTATAATTATTCAGGTCATAATGTTGGTAACTTACCGATTGTGATAAAACAAAATAATCATCCGGCACAGTTAACCTTTTTGCTAAACCAACTTGTACAGTAAAAATATTAAAACTTTTGCTTTTGTCTACATCTCTGGTAATATAATTATTTAAGTATTGTGTACTATAAGAGATAGATGAACTGAATTGTACTGGTTTTTTACCTCCAAACCATGGCTCAGAGAATGATAAACTATATGTTTGGAAATAAGTACTTCCTTGTAAACGAAGCGCTACTTTTTGACCATCTCCCATTGGAAGAGGTTTGTATGCTTCTTTTTTGAACATGTTTCTTGCAGAGAAGTTGTTAAACGAAAGTCCTAGTGTTCCGATGAAACCACCTCCACCATAACCTCCCTGAAGTTCGACCTGACTAGATCCTTTTTCAACAACCTGGTATTCGATATCTACTGTTCCTGCTCCTGCATCAACATTTCTGAATTCAGGTTTGATTGCCTCAGGATCAAAGAATCCTAATTGACCAATTTCACGAATAGTTCTAACTAATTGTTCTTTACTGTATTTTTCACCTGGTTTGGTTCTCAATTCTCGGTAAATAACATGGTCATTAGTTTTATCGTTTCCTGTTACGTATATTTTATTGAAATAGGCAATTGGTCCTTCAGTAACTCTAATTTCGAAATCAATTGTATCGTTAACTGTTCTTACCTCTACAGAGTTAATTTTTGAAAATAAATAACCATTATTTTGATACAGGTTAGTAATATCCTCTGCATCAGGTTTTGTATTGTCAGCAATTCTTTTTTCTAATAAAACCCCGTTATAAACTTCTCCCTTTTTTATACCTAAATAGCGGTTTAAAAGTTGGTCAGAATAAACAGTATTTCCTAAGAATTTAATATTTCCAAAGTAGTATTTATTACCTTCTTCCATATTAATTTTGATAGCAAGCATATTTTTGTCCTTGTTATAAGTAACAGAGTCATAAATAATACGGGCATCACGATATCCTTTTTCTTTATAGGCAGCAATAACTTTTTCTAAATCTGTTTTGTATTTTTCAGGAATAAATTTTGATGCTTTTAAAACACGGAAAACATTTTTTTGTTTAGTGTCTTTCATTGCGCCTCTCAATTGAGAGTCAGTAAGTTGTTTGTTTCCGATGAAGTCAATACTACTAATTTTTACCTTATCACCTTTATCTATACGAACAAGCATATTTACCTGATTTCCGGCAGTAGTATCAGGCGTATTTGTTATAGTAACTTTAGTATTATAATAACCTTCTTTTTTGTATTTATTTTCGATGTAATTTTTAGTAGTTGTAATTAGGTTTTCATTGACAATTTTGTTCTTTGTCAGGTTGTTATCCTTAATTAAACCTTCTACTTTGCTCTTTTTAACACCAACAAATTTAACCTCATTTAATTTAGGGAGTTCAACGATATCAAGGTCTAAATAAATACTGTCATTTTCAATTTTATTCACATAAAATGAAATTTCATCAAATAGACCAAGTTTACCTAATTTTTTAATTGCACCACTGATTTCTTCACCTGGTACAGTTATTTCCTGTCCTTTTTGAAGACCAGAAAAAGTAACAACAGTTTGTTCATTGAAGCTTATTTTACCAACAACAGAAACTTTAGCAAGAATATATTTTTTTCCTTGATCAAAAGGAACTCTTTCTTGTGCTTTTATTTGTGAAAAACTACCCAAAAGAAGTAGGGTAAGTACTATTTGTATTCTTTTTTGTAACACTAAAAAATTATTTAATTTGTTCACTGGTTTTTCCAAATCTACGTTCTCTTTTTTGATAACTAATAATAGCCTCATATAAATCTTGATCTTTAAAGTCTGGCCACAAGACATTAGTAAAATATAATTCTGCATAGGCGATCTGCCATAGCAAAAAATTACTTATTCTATGTTCTCCACTTGTTCGTATTAATAAATCTACGTCAGGTAAATTTTGCGTGTAAAGATGCTCATTTATAATTGAATCGTCAATAGTGTCTAATGAAATTATATTATTTTTAACTTTATCACTGATGATTCTAACAGCATTTACCAATTCTTCCCGTGATCCGTAGCTTAACGCGAGAGTTAGAGTGAGACGTGTATTGTTTTTTGTCTTATCAATAACGTCTAAAAGTTCTCTTTGGGCTGATTTTGGCAGCTTTTCAAGATTTCCAATAGCGTTAAGTTTGATATTGTTTTCCTGCAGTGTAACAAGTTCTTTTTTTAATGAATTGATTAATATTTTCATTAATGCTTCAACCTCTAGTTTCGGGCGATTCCAGTTTTCTGTAGAAAAAGCATAAAGGGTTAAATACTCAATACCAAGTTTGGCGCAAGTCGTAATTGTTTTTTTTACCGATTTAGTTCCGTTTTCGTGTCCAAAAGCGCGTAAAAAGCCTTGTTGTTTGGCCCAACGCCCATTTCCGTCCATGATAATGGCCAAATGTTTGGGTAAATTTGTTTGATCTATAGAGTCTAGTAAGTTCATTTTATTATTCTGCGCAATAACACGGTTTTTGTCCAAAGGTATAGGTTAAAGTAATACCAGAGAAAACATACCAATCATTATTATTTAAATTTCCAAATTTCAATATATTCGCACTATCTGTATTCGGATTACTTCCGTCAATATCATCCGTAAAGGTATAACGGGCTCCGGCTTCAACACCTAAAATAAAATGAGGTGTAATGTTCGATTTTATACCTAATATTATAGGTATTCCAAATGAGCTTGATCTTCCTGATTGCGTAACATTAGGACTACTTGTAAATCGATACAACTGATCATACATAAAAAAGTTTAATCCCGAATATATATAAGGAGTAACTTTTGTATGATAATCATGAAGATTAAAATCAAAGAAGTTAAATTCTAATCCTGCAGAAAATTCTTTTACAGTATTTTCAAAACTGTAGCCTCTGTTGCTTCTTCCTGTTTCATCTGAATCTCTGTCGTTTCCTGCAATTGTAGATTGCATGTAAGAGAAGCGATACGCATGGCGTGGACTTTTATTCCATTTATACAAAACGCCAAAAGCTAATTTTTCAGGAGCAATATAAGTTGTACTTCCTACGTCGCCTACAAAGTTGCTTCCACCAAGAAAAACACCAATCTCATTGATTTGAGCATTTAGTGTGATAAAGGGGAAAAAACATAACAATAAATTAAAAATTTTCTTCATTTAATTCAAAATTGCGTGCAAATATAATAATTATCGATACGAATCAACGTTCCTTTAGTTAAATGTGCTTTTTTTTCAATTTACGATATGATTTTGAGACATTTAATGATGATTCACTACATGCAGAACGAGAAAATGTGGTATTATCGTATAGTAAGGAGTCAGAAAAAGCTTAATTCCTTTTATCTTCTCCCCAAAGTAATTTGTTTCTCAGCGTTTTTAAGAAAGTTTCGCCTGGAATTTCGACCATTTTTATTTTGTAATCTGTTTTTTTAATGGTTAAAACTGATTCGTTTTTTACAGATGAAATTCTGGAGTCCAGAGAAATTAAATATTGATCTTCTCTTCCTGTAACACGTAGTTTAATTTCAGTGTTATCGGGAATTACTAATGGTCTTGCTGTTAAATTATGAGGGGCAATTGGTGTGATAACCAAACTTTCGACATTTGGTGTTAATATTGGTCCGCCACAGCTTAAAGAATATCCTGTTGATCCTGTTGGTGTTGAAATAATTAATCCATCTGCCCAATAAGAGTTTAGGTATTCGTTATTCAGATAAGTTTCAACTGTAATCATCGATGTAGTGTCTTTTCGGCTTACTGTAACTTCATTCATAGCAAAATTCAGCTCTGCAATAGCATCGTTTTGAGGATCACAAGTCAGACTTAATAAAGTTCTTTCTGTAGTAGTATATTTTTTGTCGATTACAAATTGTAAAAAACTATCTATCTTTTCTTTTTGAACGGTAGCTAGGAAACCTAATCTTCCAGCATTAATTCCTAAAATTGGAACACCAGAATTGCGAACCAAAGTTGCTGCTCTCAAAATAGTTCCGTCACCACCAATACTAATCAGCATTTCAAAACTGCTATCTAAAGATGTGCTGGATGAAAAAGTTTTGTATTCTTTTTGTACCAGCTCTTTTTCATAAAGCATTTTTAGGAAAGTTTCTTCAATTACCATTTCAACATTATTGGAATTGAAAAACAAAAAAATATCTTTAATAATAGGTTCTGTACTGTTTTGATAATACTGTCCGTATATGGCTACTTTCATTTTTTTTAATTAGATATGGCAATTAGATAATGTGTCAATTAGATAATGTCATCTGATGTGAAAATTTTCTAATTATCAAATTGACACGTTATCTAATTAAATATTAAGATATTTGTCTAAATAGTCAGAACGTTCTTTTAAGCTATTGATATAGGCGTCTTCCTGATGCTCTGAAATGATTTCATAATTGTATCGTCTAAATGTCTGAATAATTTCATTCATTGGCCCAACACCAATTTTTAATGTTATCTGAACATTTTCTAAATCAGCTTCAGATATAAAACAACCCAGGATTTTACCATTATTACTTTCTACGATTTGAGTTACCTGACCCATAGAATAATCCAAAAGTCCTTTTTGAACAATTATAATACCGCCTTGTTCTTTTAAAAATGGAGTTTCCTGGAAAAACTTCATGATGTCTTCCATTTCATAATAACCTATGTAAAGGTTGTTTTCATCAATAACCGGAACTGTATTGGTATGATTTTTTGCAAAAACTTCTAAAACATCAAGCCACATCATCGATTTTCTGGCAAAAAAACGTTCTAGAGTATATTTGTAGTCAATCGCTTTTTTGTCGGTATCAAAAGTTTCAATATCATCAGAAGCTATACTTCCAATAAAAATACCGTTTTCCAAAACCGGAAAATGCGAAAAATTAACATCGGCAAAAAAGTCCTGAACCGAGGCTATCGTTTCCTGACTATCAATTGCTCGAAAATCGTTTGTGATATAGTTGGTAATTTCTGTCATAGATCAGTTGGAGATATTTGATGCAAAATAATCAAAAAATAGCAAAAACTGCTACGTTTTACTTTGTATTTTTGTCGTAACAAATATAGTGTTACTAGAATTAATTATCTATTTATATGACAAAGTTAAGTGTAAATATCAATAAAATTGCAACCTTACGTAATGCGAGAGGTGGAAATGTACCTGATTTATTAAAAGTGGCTACCGATATTCAGAAATTTGGCGGACAAGGAATTACGATTCACCCACGTCCGGACGAACGCCACATACGATATCAGGATGCACGTGATTTAAAATCTATTGTTTATACCGAATATAATATTGAAGGAAATCCACAACATAATTTTATTGATTTGGTTTTAGAATGTAAGCCAACTCAGGTGACATTAGTTCCGGATGCAATTGGGGCAATTACCTCTTCTGCAGGTTGGGATACCATAAAAAATCAGGATTATTTAACTGAGGTTATTCAGGAGTTTCAGCGTAACGGAATTAGAACTTCAATCTTCGTTGATCCGGTTTTGCAAATGATCGAAAGCGCCAAAAAAACAGGAACGGACCGAATTGAATTATATACAGAAGCTTTTGCACATCAATATGATTTAGGAAATAAAAGTGGAATTGATTCTTATGTTAAAGCTGCAGAATTAGCAAACGAATTAGGTTTAGGAATTAACGCCGGACATGATTTGAGTTTGGATAACATTCAGTTTTTTAAACAAAATATTCCTGGATTGTTAGAAGTTTCTATTGGTCATGCTCTGATTGCTGAAGCACTTTATCTTGGTTTGGATAATGTAGTGAATATGTATTTAAATAAACTGAAATAAAATCTATATCGGAATTGATTAATTGTTTTTATGAATAATTTTTAGAGTTTCAATATAAAAACATGTGAATTTAAATTTTAAAAAAAAATCTGGCTATTAGCCAGATTTTTTAGTTTTAAATAATAAGTAATTCTTAAGCAAAAAACATTATATGTTTGTTTTCATATTTACTGAAAATACTTTAACACCATTCTTCATAGCATCGATAATTCCGGAATTATTAAGGGTAATGTAGTCAATATTTCCTATTTCTGGTAAATTTGGCCCTATAGTTTTAGAAACACTTCCTTTGAATAATAATATTACATTTCCCCTTACTTCAAGATATACATTTGAAGAAGTTACATTACTAAATTTAATATTTGGTGTAATATCTCCTAAGTCTCTAAATTCTGTATTGCTATATAGTATTAGTTTTTGTGATCTTATATAAAGAGTATAATTACCATCTGGAGAAGTTATTCTATTACCGGAAGTTATTCTGTCACCAGGAAATAAATTTGATTTTATAGGAAATGGGAACATTTTAGCTATAAACATTTTGTCAGTAATTGATAATGTTGAAACAAAAGGCACTGAAAAACCATTTGTGGTAAAAGATGCAGGAAAAGAGTAGCTCATTATAGAAGAAGAATCAAATCCTGTATAATCTGTATAGAGTGATGGAGAGAGCGCATTGAAAATTTGACTATCGACCTGATCTCTGTCCCATCCTAATCTTGCGTAATAATCATAAACAACTGGTTTGTTCCATTGGATATTTGCATTAGGATTTTGGTGTTCGTGATGAAGACCTAGTAAATGCCCGAATTCATGTAAGACAATACACTTCAAAGTTTCTTCAGGAATATTTGGAATGATCAATTGTCCAAAGTTGATTTTTTTTCCAAAAGTGTAATTACTTCCTGCATTAAAATAAATGTAAACATCGGCATCGTCGTTAATTCCAACGTATTCAAATTTTAAATTAGCATAAGATGTCCATTCGTTAGCATATTCTTTTACTTTGTTTTGAAGTTCAATCGACCCCGCTTGAAAACTGATTCTGATAGTTTGACCTGTGGTCCAGTAATTGTTTTTAAATATAGCTTGCCCTTTTGATGTTATGTTAGTGTTTTCGGGATTCTCTATTGTTGTACAAGCAAAGAACTTGCCTGTGTCTTCTTCTTTTAATGTTTGCATTTGGGTATTTGGCAAATCTTCGCTATTGGAGCAGGATGTTAAGATTTGAGAAATTACTAGTGATACTAAAAGGATTTTTTTAATCATGATTTAGGATTAGGTTTATAATTAGTACATCAAATTTGTTTTTGATATTTGTCGCAAGGTAATTTAAGGTGTATTATATACCTTACGTAAACCCGTAAAATTGTAATTTTTTTATTAATAAATTAATATGAATTTATAAAACATGAATTGTATTGTATTTTAGATTGATAGATAAGTTTTTTACCTTTGTGTTATATTTTTAAAAACCAAAATATAAAAATGTTATACTCAAAAATAGAAGGCGAAGGAAAACCATTTATTATCATGCATGGTTTTCTGGGAATGTCTGATAACTGGAAAACACTTGCCGGACAATATGTAGAAGCCGGATTTCAGGTTCATATTTTAGATTTAAGAAATCACGGTCGCAGTTTTCATTCAGACGAATGGAGCTATGAAGCGATGGTTCAGGATGTATTTGAATATTGTCAGGCAAATCAATTAAATAAAATAGATATTTTAGGGCATTCGATGGGAGGAAAAGTAGCAATGCTTTTTGCAACGACTCATTCTGAAATTGTAGATAAATTGATTGTAGCAGATATAGGTCCGAGATTTTACAAACAACATCATCAGGATATTTTGGCAGGTTTGAACGCGGTTGATTTTTCTGTAAAACCAAGCCGAAATGATGTTGAAGCAATTGTTGCGCAATATGTTCCGGATTTTGGAACACGACAATTTTTATTGAAGAATTTATATTGGAAAGAACCTGGGCAATTAGCTTTTAGATTTAATTTAGAGGTCTTCAATAATAATCTGGAAGCCATCGGGAAAGCGTTGGCAGATGATTTGGTTTTCAATAAACCAACCTTATTTATTAGAGGAGGGGATTCAGGTTATATTTTAGATTCTGATTTTGATGCAATTCGCCAGCATTTCCCAAATGTGAAGTTCGAAACAATTCCAAATGCCGGACATTGGCTTCATGCAGAAAATCCTAAATTGTTTTTTGAGATGACAACGGAGTTTTTAAAAGAGTAATTTTTGATAAAAATTTTAGTACTTTTATTAAAACTTTAAATCAAAAACTATGAAATTATTACTCAGACTTCTTGTTACCGCAGCCCTGGTTTTATTAATTGCCAATTTTCTGCCAGGAGTTCATGTTGCCAGTTTTGCCACGGCTGTAATCGTTGCAGTGGTTCTGGGATTATTAAATCTTTTTATAAAACCAATTTTGGTAATCCTGACATTGCCGGTTACATTCATTACTTTAGGATTGTTTTTATTGGTAATTAACGCTATCATTATTTTGTTGTGTACTAATATAGTAGGAGGTTTTGCAGTTGATACATTCTGGACAGCTTTGTTCTTTAGTATCATCTTATCTATTCTTCAGTCTATTACTTATAAAATATTAGGAGACGATAAATAAATTGAAATAAAAGCGGGTTAAAAACCGCTTCAAATACAATACATTAAAAACTTGGTTGGGTTGCAAAAATTTTATAATTTTGCAACCCAATTTTATTATGTAAATTAAAGAAGAAGATGGATATTAAAAGAGTAGCAATAGACGCTGTGAATGAAACGATTGTATTAAACGTTGTTCACATGGATTATAAAGGTCAAGTAGCAAAAAGAATAAACGAAAAAATGCCATTGGCTACTGTAAAAGGTTTTAGAAAAGGACAAGTTCCTAAAGACCTTGTTGAAAAACAATACGGAAAAGCAATTAAGCAAGAAGAAGTTAAGAAAGTAGTTGATTTGGCTTTAGAGCGTTTTGTTCAATCTGAAAGATTAAATCTTTTAGGAACTCCTCTTGCTAAAGTAAACGAAAACTTTGATTGGGATGCTGAAGAACTAACTTTCGAATACGAAATTGGTTTGGTTCCAAACTTCGAAATTGATTTAGAAGCAAAAAATAATATCGTAAAATATATCGTTACTGCCGATGATAAATTAATCGACGGACAAGTAGAGCGTATCCAAAAACAATTCGGAAAAGCAATTCCTCAGGATAAAGTTGAAGCTGATTCAGATTTGACAGGAACTTTCTCAAACGAAGAAAAAGGTATCAACAATACAACTACTATTTCAGTTGCTACATTCAACAAAAAAGCAGGTGATAAATTCATCGGTAAAAAAGTTGGTGACGTAGTTACTGTAAGTACAAAAGGTTTATTTGAAGATGATCACCAATTAATGGATTACTTAAAAGTAGCTCATGATGATGTTCACGGTTTAGATATCGAAGTAAACTTTACTATCGAAGCCATTAACGGTGCTGAATTGGCTGAATTAAATCAAGAGCTTTTTGATAAACTTTTTGGTGAAGGAAAAGTAGCTTCTTTAGAAGATTTGAAAGCTAAAATCAAAGAAGATGCTGAAGCTCAATTCGCGCAACAAGCGGACCAAAAATTATTATTAGACGTTCAGGATTTCTTGATCGAAAATACAAAATTTGATTTACCAGCTGAATTCCTTAAAAAATGGTTGCAAACTGTTGGAGAGAAAAAACTTTCTGCAGAAGAAGCTGAAGTTGAATACGCAAGATCTGAAAAAGGATTACGTTTTCAATTAATCGAAGGAAAAGCAATGGCTCAAAGCAATATCCAAATTACATTTGAAGATTTGAAAGCTTTTACAACAAACGCTATCAGACAACAAATGGCTCAATTTGGACAAACAAATCCAACTGACGAAGAAGTACAAGGAATCGTGGCTAGAGTTTTATCTAACCAGGAAGAAGTGAAAAGACTTTCTGAGCAAGTTGTTGCTGAAAAATTATTGGAAGTGTTCAAAGAAAAAGCAAATCCAACAACTAAAGAAGTAACTTACGAAGAATTTATCGCTGCGTCTTACGGAGAATAATTTCTAAAGAAGAAAAGTATATTGGAGCGTCAGGATTTTTTTCCTGACGCTCTTTTGTTTTAATTTATTTTTGATTACTTTTCAGGAGCTAATCCAGCTATCCGTTACAAGTTTTTTCTTCCGTTTAAGTTTTTTTTATTCTTGCAAGAGCTTCTTTCAGTCGCTTTCCAAGAATAAAAAAACTAAAAAACGGAATTCAAAAAGCTTTTCACTCCTATCTGGGCTAGAAATAAGACAAATTGACATTCTTTAGAAATAGGTACAACCTTTGATGGAGAATATATACATTAAATAAAGTAAACTTAGAACAGATACATATGAACTACGGTAAAGAATTCAAAAAATTTGCTACAAAGCACCAAGGAGTAAACGCAATGTATTACGATAAAATCGTAGCTGCGATGAACCCAACTAACATGACTCCCTACATTATCGAAGAGCGTCAGTTAAATGTCTCTCAACTGGATGTGTTTTCAAGATTAATGATGGACAGAATTATCTTTTTAGGAACTGGTATCGATGACCAAATCGCTAATATCGTTCAGGCTCAGCTATTATTTTTAGAAAGCGCTGATGCATCAAAAGATATTCAAATTTATCTAAATTCTCCAGGAGGAAGCGTTTATGCAGGATTGGGAATTTATGACACAATGCAATACATCAAACCAGATGTAGCGACAATTTGTACAGGTATGGCAGCTTCAATGGGAGCAGTTTTATTATGTGCAGGCGCTGCAGGAAAACGTTCCGCTTTACCTCACTCAAGAGTAATGATTCACCAGCCATCAGGAGGAGCACAAGGTGTTGCAACTGACATGGAAATCAACTTACGTGAAATGTTGAAACTGAAAGATGAATTATACAATATCATTTCTCAACATTCAGGACAAACTTTCGAAAGAGTACACAAAGACAGTGAGCGTGATTACTGGATGAAAGCTGACGAAGCGAAAGAATACGGAATGATTGATGAAGTATTAAGAAGAGGATAAAACTTAGTTTCAAGTCTCATTTTCAAGTTGATATAATTAACTTGAAAGCTGAAACAAAATAAAACTTGAAACAAAAATATAAGTTAATAAGTTACTAAGTTTTTGAGGTTTTAGTGATAAATCTCAAAAACTTAGTAACTTTGCCGCTTAGTAACTAAAAAAGAATGGCTAAAGTAGTATTAGAATGTTCGTTTTGTGGAAGAAAGAAGCCAGAAACTAATTTATTGATTGCTGGTATTAATGCACATATCTGTGATAAGTGTATTGAACAAGCACACGGAATTGTATTAGAAGAATTAAAATCAAGCGGAAGCGCAAAATTAGTTGGGGACTTAATTTTAAAGAAACCAAAAGAAATTAGAGCTTTCCTGGATCAATATGTTATTGGTCAGGATCAGACAAAAAAAGTAATGTCGGTTGCGGTTTACAACCACTACAAACGTTTAATGCAACAGCAATTAGACGACGAAGTAGAGATTGAAAAAAGTAACATCATTATGGTTGGTCAAACCGGAACCGGAAAAACATTGGTAGCAAAAACTATCGCAAAAATGTTAGACGTTCCTTTGGCTATCGTTGATGCAACTGTATTGACAGAAGCTGGTTATGTTGGAGAAGATGTTGAAAGTATTTTGACTCGTCTGTTACAAGCAGCTGATTACGATGTAACCAAAGCAGAAAGAGGGATCGTATTTATTGATGAAATTGATAAAATTGCCCGTAAGAGCGATAATCCATCTATAACACGTGACGTTTCTGGTGAAGGTGTGCAACAAGCTTTATTGAAATTATTAGAAGGAACTGTTGTTAACGTACCACCAAAAGGAGGACGTAAACATCCGGATCAAAAATTTGTTGAGGTGAATACTCAAAATATCTTGTTTATTGCCGGTGGCGCTTTTGATGGAGTAGAGCGTATTATTTCTAAACGTTTAAACCGTCAGGCAGTTGGTTATTCTACTTCTAAAAATGTAGACAACATTGACAAAGACAACTTATTACAATATATTATTCCAAAAGATATTAAAGATTTTGGTTTGATTCCGGAGATTATTGGTCGTTTACCAGTTTTGACACACATGGATCCTTTAGATAAGGAAACTTTGCGTGCGATTTTGACTCAACCTAAAAATGCTTTGGTAAAACAATATCAAAAATTATTCTTAATGGATGATGTTGAGTTTACAATTACAGATGAAGCATTAGATTTTATTGTTGACAAGGCTTTAGAATACAAATTAGGAGCTCGTGGATTGCGTTCGTTATGCGAAGCAATTTTAACTGACGCCATGTATGAATTGCCAAGTTCAGATGATAAAGTTCTCGTAATCGATGAAGATTATGCAAAACATACTTTGAGTAAAAACTTATTGAAAAGAATGGAAATTGCTTCTTAATTAGCAATTCCCTTTATACTATTTAAAACCTGTTCATTTATTTGAACAGGTTTTTTTTATACTTTTTTTGAACTGTTTTTCGTTTCTATTTTTATGTAAATTGTCACCATGAAAAAAATACTTTTTGTCGGAAGTTTAATGCTCTTGTTTTCTTGCAATAAGAAACAGGAAACACAAACTAATATTGTAAAAATTGAAGACAAAAAAGAAATTTCTCCAAGTGAAAAACCTCGAAATGAAATTAAGGACCTTGATTATAGCCAATATTTTCAGGAAGCAAAACGATATTGCAAAACCAATAATTTAAATCAAAACAAATTTATTTTGATAGATTTAGGATTGCATTCTGGCCTAAAAAGATTTTTTGTTTATGATTTTCAACAAAAGAAAATTTTAAATTCATACATAGTAAGTCATGGTTGCGGCGATAATCAGTGGGGAAGAACTTCTTCAAAAGAAAATGCTCCGGTAAGTAACGAATTCGATTCACATTGTTCTTCAGTCGGAAAATATGTTATTTCAGATAGGGGCGTAAGTCAATGGGGAATTAAAGTGAATTATTTATTGCAAGGCAAAGAGAAAACCAATTCAAATGCAATAAATCGGGCGATCGTTTTGCATTCCTGGGAAGCGATTCCGGACGATGAAGTTTACCCTGAAGGAACTCCGGAAGGTTGGGGTTGTCCTGCCGTTTCTAATGCAAGCATGACAGAAATTGATAAACTTTTAAAACAGAATAAAAATGTCTTAATGTGGATTATAAAATCTGACAGCTTTTCGTTGTAATTTTTATTGATACGGTTTTTGTATCTTTATTATATAACAATTAAATTATTGTATTATGAATGAGGCTATTGAAGATTCTGAGGGACATATACTTCTTTGGCAAATTATCAATATCATCGGATTAATAATCATTGTATATGTATTGTATTTGCTAATTAAGTTTTTGCGAAATAAGTATAGAAAATAAAACTAAAAAGTCCCGATTAAAATCGGGACTTTTTTATTGTACTCTAAATTTTTCGCGATATTCAATAGGTTTCATACCGACCATTTTGAAAAATACTTTCCTGAAAGCTTTAGGATCATTATATCCGGTTTTTTCAATAATTTCCGAAATCGAAAGTTGTGTTTGTTCCAGATATTTTTTAGAACTCTCAACTCTTATATTCTGTAAATATTCAATTGGAGGAATTCCCGTAACTTGTTTAAATCTTCGTGTCATGTTTCTGGCACTTGTCGGAATATCTTTTGTGATTTCTTCCAGTTTTTCAATGCTGTGGTATTGATTTTCAATTTTCTGTTGCAACATGGCAACCAAAGTATCGTTATGCAAATGATTAGGTCTGAACGTGCTAAAGTAACTTTGTTTGTATCGGTTTAAATCAATAGAAAATATTTTGGCAATCTGAACTGCAATTTCGTTTCCGCAGTATTTCTGAACCAAAAGAATCAATAAATGAAATGTTGAGGTTGATCCTCCGCTGGTATATAAGCTTCCATCAGCAGTTAAAGTTTCTTCTTGTTTTAATTTTACTAACGGAAAAGCTTTTGTAAAAGCACTGCAGGCGTCAACATGTGTTGTGGCTAATTTTTCGTTTAATAATCCTGAAGCGGCAAACAAAAACGCACCAGTGCAAAAACTTGCTAATTCAGCACCGGATTGATGTTGCTTTTGTAACCACGGAATAAATTTTTTATTCTTCGAAATCATTTCGCTCATATTATCCGTAGTAAAAGCAGGAATCAAAATCAATTCTAAATTTTTATCAAAAGTTTCGATTGAATTCACTTCATAGCCAAACAAATGCTTTTGTTCGATCTGTTCTGCCGATTGAAATACCATAATTTCAAAAGGTTTCTCCGTTTCTTTTGTTAGTTTATTGGCCGTTTCAAAAACTTCCAAAATCGCTGCTATACTTAATAATTTATAGTCATGCGGTACAATTAAAGCTACTTTTTTGCTCATAATCTTTCATTTAAGATGCACACAAATGTAATTATTTTGTCTTAAATGACCCTAAAGTTGACTTTTTTTGTAATGCAATCCCTGTTATTAAACTTTAAATTTGTTTTTAATAATTTGTAATTTTATAAATATGAAAACAAAAATTTTCTTAAATCTTCCTGTAAAAGATTTAAATAAGTCGATATCATTTTTTAAACAGTTGGGTTTTTCGTTTGATTCAAAATTCACAAATGAAAAAGGTACTTGCCTGATAATTGGTGAAAATATATTTGCAATGCTTTTGTTAGAAGATTTTTTTAAAACATTTACTGAAAAACAAATTTGCGATACAACGACAAGTACAGAAATGATTGCCGCTATTTCTGTTGAGAGTAGAGATAAGGTTGACGAGATTATGATAGCAGTTGTCCAGGCTGGCGGTAAACAACACAATGAAGCCAAAGACTATGGCTGGATGTACCAAAGAGATTTTTTTGATTTGGACGGACATCATTGGGAGATTTTTTATATGGATGAAAGCCAGATTCCAACTGATCCGACTGAAATGTAATTAATTTAAATCGATAAAATGATAAAAGTTCAACATACAATAAATGCACCAATTGAAAAAGTCTGGAATTTATGGACATCGCCAGAGCACATTATGAAGTGGAATATTCCATTTTCAGATTGGCATACTCCATATGCAGAAAATGATTTGAAAGTGGGCGGAAAATTCAAATTTATAATGGAAGCAAAAGAGGGAAGCGATGGATTTGATTTTGAAGGAATATATACTAAAATAGAGAAATTTTCATGGATTGAATACCGACTTTTAGATGACAGAACCGCAAATGTTCATTTTGAAAATAATGGTACAGAAGTAAAACTTACTGAAACATTTGAACCAGAAACAAAAAATTCGAAAGAGATGCAAGAACAATTTTGCAGTGCTGTTATTCAGAATTTTAAAGAGTATGTTGAAAATTTCAAAGCGTAATTCAATTAATAAATAAACAGATAATGATCACAGTACAAAACACAATCAACACATCAATAGAGAAAGTTTGGAATTTCTGGACCTTGCCGGAACACATTACAAAATGGAGTTTTGCTTCGCCGGATTGGCATACACCTTTTGCAGAAAATGATTTGAGAGAAGGCGGAAAATTTAAATCGACTATGGCGGCAAAAGATGGCAGCATGAGTTTTGATTTTGAAGGAGAATATACTTTGGTAAAACAAAATGAAGCCATTGAATATGTTATGGCAGACGGAAGAAAGGTTGAAATAACTTTCAAAGAAACACCAAACGGAGTTGAAGTAATCGAAAGTTTTGACCCTGAAACACAAAACCCTGAAGAAATGCAACGCGGAGGCTGGCAGGCAATTTTGGATAATTTTAAAAGTTACGCAGAAGCTAATTAGTTTTAGGTTCAAAGGAGCAAAGTAACAGAGGTTCAAAGGCTTTGAAGAACTTTGTGTCTTAGTGTCTTCGTGCAAAAAAAATGTTTAACGAAAAACAGTAAAAAAATGACAAAACAAATTTGGCTGAATTTGCCGGTAAAAGAGGTAGCAAAATCAAAAGCTTTTTTTTCGAAAATAGGTTTTGATTTTAATGAAGAACATGATACGCCAAGTTCAACTTGTATGGTTGTTGGCGAAGGAAAATTTGTTGTAATGCTTTTTGAAGAGTCATTATTTGCCAGTTTTTCTCAAAACAAATTGACCGATACACAAACGAGTTCAGAAATTCTGATTTCGATTGATGCAGAAAGCAAAGAAGAAGTCGATGAATTGGCAAAAAAAGCAGCAGAAGCAGGAGGGAATGTTTTTGCTCTCCCAGCCGAAAGCCAAGGCTGGATGTATGGCTGTGCTTTTGCAGATTTAGACGGTCATCGCTGGAATGTTTTATATATGGATTTTAGTAAATTATCATAGTTATGGAAACAATTGAAACATTAGAATTTAAAATTAGAATCAAAGCTTCAGCAGAAAAAGTTTGGTCGGTTTTATGGAACGACGAAACGTATAAAAAATGGACAGGAGCTTTTTGCGAAGGATCTTACGCTGTAAGTGATTGGAATGAAGGAGATAAAATTCATTTCATGTCTCCAAACGGAGAAGGAATGAATAGTATTATCGAAAAGAAAATTCCAAATGAATATATGGCTTTTAAGCATTTAGGAGAAATAAAAGACTTTAAAGAATTGCCAATTGACGACGAAACTAAAAAATGGAGCGGCGCAATGGAAACCTATCGATTAACACCAGATGACGAGTTTGTTGATTTGGTTGCTCAGGTTGATGTAGTCGAAAAATATATTGATTATTTTAAAGAAGCTTTTCCAAAAGGATTGGAAACAGTTAAAGAGCTTTCTGAGAAATAGAGTCAAGAGAATAGAAGAAAGAAAATAGATTTATAACAAAAAACAAAAATATCATGGCAACATCAGTAAATCCTTATTTAATTTTTAACGGAAATTGCGAAGAAGCATTTCTATTTTACAAATCAGTTTTTGGAGGAGAATTTCCGTATATAGGAAAATTTAAAGACATGCCAAAAGACGAAAGCGGAAGCTGTCCTGAAGTATCAGAGAAAGATGCAAACAGAATAATGCACGTTTCATTACCAATTGGAAATACCATTTTAATGGGAAGTGACAGTAACGAACAATCTGGCGATGTCGTTTTTGGAGGAAATTTTTCAGTATCCATTAATGTTGAAAGTACTGCAGAAGCAGATAGAATTTTTAACGGACTTTCAGCTGGAGGAACAGTTTATATGCCAATGAATAAAACATTTTGGGGAGCTTATTTCGGAATGTTCAAAGACAAATTCGACGTAAGTTGGATGGTGAATTTTGATGAATCAGAACCACATAAAGAATATAATAGTTAAGTTATTTTGATAGCGGAACATATTTGTTAAATTAATTCAAAAAGCACATGTTTATGTGCTTTTTGTTTACAAAAAAACAAGCATTATTCTTTTTTATCAACAATAGATTGCCGATTTTTGTCGCTTCAAAACAATAAGCATAAAATGGCAATAGAAGATAAAGAAATTATTTTATTAAAAGTTTCAGGACACGATAAAATAGGAGTTACGGCAGGTTTAACAGCTGTATTGGCGACGTATGATGCTAATATTTTAGATATCGGACAGGCTGATATTCATGACACACTTTCTTTAGGAATTTTATTCGAAATCGAGGCAGGCTCAAGTTCTGCACCTGTTTTAAAAGACTTATTGTTTAAAGCTTACGAATTAGAAATAAAGGTAAAGTTTATTCCAATTTCTATTGAAGATTATGAAAAGTGGGTAAAATCACAATCAAAACAACGCTACATCATTAATATTTTAGGCGAAAAACTGGCAGCTTCACAATTAGCAGCAGTAACTAAAATTATGTCAGACCAAAACCTTAATATCGATTCAATTATTCGATTAACAGGCAGAACTTCTGTTGTTGATCTGGAAGAATATCCGCGTTCTTGTATCCAATTATCTGTAACTGGCGAGATTGTAGATAAGATTATGATGACAGCCAGTTTTATGGAGATTTCAAGAACTCTAAATGTCGATATTTCTTTCCAGGAAGACAATATTTACAGAAGAAACCGCCGTTTGGTTTGCTTCGATATGGATTCTACTTTAATACAGACAGAAGTAATCGACGAATTGGCAGAACTGAATGGAGTAGGCGATCAGGTAAGAGCAATCACCGAATCTGCAATGAATGGCGAAATTGATTTCAACGAAAGTTTCAAACAACGTATGGCTTTGCTTGAAGGTTTGAGTGAAGAAGTTTTGCAAAAAGTAGCAGAAAATTTACCAATAACACAAGGGGCACATCGTTTAATGAAAGCCTTAAAATATTACGGTTATAAAACCGCAATTCTATCAGGAGGATTCACCTATTTTGGAGAATATCTGCAAAAAGAATTAGGTATTGATTATGTTCATGCCAATCAACTAGAAATTAAAGACGGTAAACTAACCGGAAAATATATAGGCGATATTGTTGATGGTTTAAAGAAAGCCGAACACTTAAAAGCCATTGCAGAAAAAGAAGGTATTCACATCAACCAAACGATTGCAGTTGGTGACGGTGCAAACGATTTGCCAATGTTAAACTTAGCCGGCCTCGGAATCGCTTTCCACGCCAAACCAAAAGTAAAAGAAAGCGCTTCAACCTCGATTTCAAGTTTAGGACTTGACGGAGTTTTATATCTTTTAGGATATCATGACAGATATATCGATATGATGTAATTTCATTATTTTGTCATTTCGACAAAGGAGAAATCACACAAGAAACTCGACAATCAAAATAAAAAACAAAACCTTAGCTCTTTCTTTGAATTAAGGTTTTTTATGGGCATGTCCCGCCGAAAAAGGCGGGTCGGGCTATCCGTTCCAATCTTTTGTGTCTCGTTAAAGAAACGAGACACAAAAGGATTTCCACTTCTATCCCTCATGCGGTTTAGTGGAATTATCGTTTTTTAAATCACAAACGATTTAAACTATCTGATTTCTTTTGATTTCTCTATTTTTTTCAAGAGCTCATTTTCAGGTAAAGCAAATTTTAATGTTCTTTTATTAGATATAAAACCATAATCTTCAAACATTATCTCACAGCCATCTTCAATGTTTTCATCATATATTGGAATTAAATCTGCTATACCAACAAAAATCCATTCCATTTCAAGATTATCTGAGTTTATAAATTTGTATTCTCCAGATTTTCCAATATTAACGGCCTTATCATAAGCATTTTTTGAGTTTTCGGCTTTTATCAAATGAAAATTTCCCCAAGTTTTTACTCGTCGTAATTCTTGCTCTTCATTTTTTTTAACTGGTTCGCATTTTTCAATTATTTCAGCGATATACCAATTCTTGTTTTCATTAGATATTTTATCTTTATTATTCATTTTTAAGATATGACAAATAATTAGTGCCAATTCGTGAAATTCGTGACAAACTTAAAGCTACATCTCCTTCAACTGCTCCAAATAATCCCTCTGATTCGAAAGCCTCGGAATCTTATGTTGTCCGCCCAATTTATCTCTTTCCTTTAACCAATCATAAAATAAATTTTCACGCGCTACATTGATCACTAAAGGGTTTAATGTCATATTGTTTTGGCGCTTGGCTTCGTAATCTGAATTTAAAGTTTGTAAAGTTTCATCCAAAACCTTTTGGAAAAGACCAACATCAGCCGGTTTTTTCTTGAATTCGATCATCCATTCGTGAGCGCCTTTTTCTTTGTCCTGCATAAAAATAGGAGCAACGGTATAATCGATAACTTCAGTTTGGGTAACCTGACAAGCTTTGGCAATTGCCTGATCCGTATTTTCGACCATTAATTCTTCCCCAAAAACATTTATATGATGTTTGGTTCTTCCTGTAACTCTAATTCGATACGGATTTAAGGACGTAAAACGAACCGTGTCGCCAATCAAATAACGCCATAAACCAGAATTGGTCGTAATTACGATTGCATAGTTTTTGTTCAATTCAACATCGGCCAAACGAATTACTTTTTGATTTGGCGTATCAAAAGTTTCCATTGGAATAAATTCGTAGAAAATTCCGTAATCGAGCATTAGCAATAAATCACTGGAATTGTTTAAATCCTGAATCGCAAAAAATCCTTCAGAAGCATTGTATATTTCGTAATATTTAAAATCTTTGCTAGGCAGAATATTTTTGTATTGTTCTTTATAAGGAGAGAAACTCACGCCGCCATGAAAGTAAACTTCCAGATTTGGCCAAAGCTCCAGTAAGTTTCCTTTTCCTGTATCTTCTAAAACTTTATTCATTAAAACTAACATCCAGGAAGGAACGCCGGCAAAACTGGTCACGTTTTCAGTTTTAGTTTCATTTATAATGGCTGCAATTTTAGCTTCCCACTCGCTCATCAATGAAGTTTTGCTGCTTGGCGTGCTACTAAATTCAGCCCAAATAGGCATATTTTCAATTAAAATGGCTGATAAATCTCCGAAAAAAGTATTATTATTTTCGTAAATCTGAGAGCTTCCACCTAGACGAAGACTTTTCCCTAAAAACAATTCAGAGTCCTCATTATTGTTCAAATACAAACAAAGCAAATCCTTACTTCCTTTGTAATGACAATCTTCCAGAGCTTCGTTACTTACAGGAATAAATTTACTTTTGGCGTTGGTTGTTCCACTTGATTTAGCAAACCATTTAATTGGGGTTTCCCAAAAAACGCCCTGTTCTCCCTGACGTGTACGTTCAATTAAAGGTTGTAATTCTTCATACGTAGCAATTGGTACTCTTTCCGCAAATGTTTGGTAAGAATTTATAGAAGCAAAATCATATTTTCTTCCGATAACAGTATTTTCTGAGGAGGTCAATAAATTATGCAATAGCTCTTCCTGAACTTCATTCGGGTATTTTAGAAAAAGTTCTATTTGATGTATCCTTTGTTTTAGGACCCAGGATGCGAAAGAGTTGATAATAGATACGGGCATGAATAATTTTAGATTTTAGATTGTTAATTTTAGATAGCTGATTTTATGTTATTTTAAAAATCAAGAATTTAAAATTTGAATATCATTAGACAAAGATTAACTTTGCCTTTGTATCAAAAATAGTGTTTTTTTATAAAAAACAATTCTATTTGAAGTAAAGATTCCAGTTCTAAAGTGGAATTTTAACAATAAAAGTTCACTATCCTGAGTAAATCTAAAATCTAAAATCAGCAATCTAAAATACTATGCAATACCAAGGCGTGCTTACAAAAATGCAGACAGAAATCGGAAATCCTATTCAATATTATCTGGTTTTTGAAGATAGTTTTCTTAGTATGAACCAGTTATTGGATAAAGAAATCGAAATCAACTGTACAGGTTTTCAATGCTTGAATTGTAGCAAAAAGAAAAAAATCTACAGACAAGGTTTTTGTTATGATTGTTTTTATTCAAGTCCGGCTGTAGGCGATTGGATTATGAGACCAGAATTGAGTACAGCTCACTTAGGGATTGCTGATCGTGATTTAGCTTATGAAGAAAAGGTACAATTACAACCTCATATTGTTTATTTAGCGTTGTCAACGGAGATAAAAGTGGGAGTAACCCGCAAAACGCAAGTTCCAACCCGTTGGATTGATCAGGGCGCAACGCGTGCAATTGCTATTGTTGAGGTTCCAAATCGCTATTTAGCAGGAATTACCGAGGTTGCTCTTAAAAATCATTATACAGATAAAACAAACTGGAGAAAAATGCTTCAGGACACTGAAATTGCTTTCGACCTTATTGCTGAAAAAGCAAAAGTAGAAAGTTTACTTCCCTTACAAGTTCAGGAATATTTTTATACCAAAAGTGATGATCTATATGAGTTAAATTACCCGGTTTTAAATTACCCTTCCAAAATTGCCAGTTTAAATCTTGATAAAACGCCAACATTTAGTGGAAAGCTTGTTGGAATTAAAGGACAATATTTAATTTTCGAAGACGGAACTGTTTTTAATGTCCGTGGTTCTGAAGGTTATGTTGTTGACATAAACGTCTAGATTTAGTATCAAGTAGTCTAGATTAATTTGCTATTGGTCTAGTATATTTTTGTCTTTAAAATAGCTATTGTATTTTAAGTTTCGTAAAGTGGTTGAAATGTGAATGTTGAAACATTTACTTACAATATTGTAATAATTGCTTAACGAAAGATTTTAATTTTAAAAAAAAATTGAGCCTAATTTTGAACTAGTTCAATCGTTGGTTTTTTTTGAATTTAAAGGAAGATTTAATAATACTTTAGTTATTCAATAGATGGGTATTTTAAAAAAAATAAATGTTTTTAGACGCAGTTTAATGCGCAATGTTACTAAGAATATTGGTAAAGCAAGCTCACAAACCGATATTATTTTAGCAGATAAAACTGCCATAAAAAGAATCCTGATTTGTAGACCAAATGGAAGATTAGGAAATCTGTTATTGATTACTCCTCTCGTCCAGGAAGTCACAGAGATATTTCCAAATTGTAAAGTCGATTTGTTTGTTAAGGGAACATTAGCTCCAATAATTTTTGAAAATTATGAAAGCATCAATAAAGTAATTGATTTGCCTAAAAAACCATTTAAAAATTTACTGAAATACAGTAATGTCTGGATTTCGATAAAAAGGCAAAACTATGATATGGCGATCAATGTCGATCAAAATTCTTCATCAGGACGTTTGGCAGTTCAGTTTTCAAATGCTAAGTATAAATTTTATGGAGATTCAAATGAAGATACTTCTATAAAAAAGGATTATGAGCATATCGCAAAATATCCTGTCTATAATTTTCGTAATTATTTAACCAAACTTAGATTTCCAAAAAGCAACAAAATTATTCCTCCTTTAGATCTCAAATTATCATCCTCTGAAATAGTTAATGGTAAGAAAATTTTAAATGAACTGGTAAAGAATGAAAAAAGAACAATTTGCATATTTACTTATGCAACTGGAGATAAATGTTTATCAGAGGAATGGTGGGGAAAATTTTACACACAATTAATAGAAGAATATAAGAACTACAATATCATTGAAATTTTACCTGTAGAGAATGTTTCGCAAATCGGATTTAAAGCTCCAACATTTTATAGTAAAGACATTCGCG
The DNA here is from genome assembly GCF_058808175.1 of Flavobacterium sp. GW821-FHT11G01. Classification (NCBI taxonomy): domain Bacteria; kingdom Pseudomonadati; phylum Bacteroidota; class Flavobacteriia; order Flavobacteriales; family Flavobacteriaceae; genus Flavobacterium; species Flavobacterium sp. GW821-FHT11G01. Next base: position 75,936 of record NZ_JBXARK010000003.1, read on the forward strand.
AAATAGGAGCTGTTATGGCCAATACTAATTTATTTATAGGCGCAGATAGTGGTATTATGCATTTGGCAAGTGCTGTACAAACCCCAACAATAGGATTGTTTTCTGTTTCAAACTTAAAAAAATATGAGCCTTATGACAATTGTAGTATTGGAATAGACATCAATTCATACACACAAAAAGATTATTTAAAAACTATAAATTCAATTTTGGATAATGGAAAATTAAACATTTATTCAAAAGCGATATAAGATATAAAGTAGAAATGAAAAAGGCATCCGACGCGTCGGATGCCTTTTTTTTATTTTAATTAATTTTTCTTCTTAAACAAACCATTCAATAAGTCACTTGCTTTTTTCGTCACTTCCTGAGTCTTTTGTTCTTTTTCTGTTTTTGCAGCTTGCGTTGTATCTTTTGCTTTAGTGTTTTTGTTAATCAAATCCGTAAGCGCCGACGCTCCTTTTTGAGTTAATTTCTCTTTTTGCTGATTAGCTACCTGAGAAGCTAAACTACTAACAGCACTTTTCATATCTGTTGAAACTTTTGGATTTGAAAAGTTTCCTGTAATCATCGCGTTAATCGGAATGTTTTGCAGTTTTGCCTGATCTGCCGGAGACATTTTAGCTAGAAATGCATTCGCTTCACTTCCTAAATATTTCGCCGGAACATCTAGTTTTAAGTTATAATTCATCGTTTGGTCAAAACCGTGAGTTCCTCCAACTGTGATCTTAATATCCTGATATTTGATGTCAAATGGTTTTACATTCACTTTTCCGTTATCAAAAGTTAGCGCCGCTTTAATGTCATTCAAATTCACCTTATTCATATCAATGAATTTAATGTTCGAACCTAAAGCGTTCAGTAAAGTTGAATTTTTAGAATTGATCGTAGTCGAAAGCAATTGCCCTAATAAATCTCCTGAAATTGATTTCAAGTCCGGAGTTAATTCATTAGCATCTAAATTTCCGTTTAATTTAATTGTAGAATTCAATTTTCCGTTGATGATTCCTGCTATTGGCGCAATCTTTTTCATCATCTCTAATTGAGTAAACGTCTGTGCAATATCAACTTGATTGAAACCTAAATTCATATCAAAAGTAGGAACTTTTTCTTTAGTAGAAACCGCTCCGGTTAAACCAATTGTTCCTCCAAAAATTGATGTTTTGAAGTTTTCTAAAAGTGCTTTTTCATCCTTAATAATCAACTTTCCTGAAACATCTTTTAGTTTTAAATTGTCATACAAAACAGTGTTTGCTTTTGCATTCAGAGTACAATTTAAGAAGGCCGGAATCTTCATGGCTTCTGTTGGTTTTGCTGCAGTTTTCTCTGTTGCAGGTTCACCTTCAGTCATAAAATCATCTACAGCCAATTGGTTAGAACTCATATTGAAATTCCCTCTCAATTCTTGTTTTTTAAACATAAAACCGTAGAAATTCTCTAAAACTCCATTAATAGCAATATCAGATTTTCCAGTAGTGGCATTAAATTGTTTTAAGTTGATTTTACTCGGATTGAATTCAACTAAAGCCGTACTAATGTTCATTGATTTATTGTTTTCATCAGTATATTTAAATCCTGATAAACTCATAGTTCCGGCATTTTTGATATTTTCATATTGGCTTTTTTCTACTGAAGCCATATCAAATTCTGTAGTAACATCTGCTTTTAAAATACCTGCCAAAGGTTTATCCATTTTAATTGGATATGCTTTTGAAAGGTTAGCTAAGTTGATAGTTCCTTTTAAAGCTGCATTTACATACGGATTTACCGTTATGTTTTTAATATTCGCTTTAGCGCTAAAAACATCCTGATCAATTCGGAATGAAAGTTTGTCTAAATTGACGTAGGTATCATTTAGAATTCCTGTTTCATTGATAATTTTGGTATCAATTACAATATTCTGAACTGATTTTGGTAAGTTCGGATATTGAAATGATGCATTATTAGAAGCAATAGCAATATTGAATTTAGGTACAGTAGTATCTGTTAATTCTCCTTTCGCAAAACCAGCTACAGTAAAGTCTCCGGTTGTTTTTACACCATCTAAACCAGAAGCATACGCAGAAGGAATTAATCCTAAGAAATTGGTAAAAGAAGAGGTCGGTGTTTTAAATTTCAAATCATAAATCTGACCGGCATCAACCATTTGAATAAAACCATCAAATTCTAAAGGCAGTTGATTGATTAAAGCTTTATTTTCTTTAAAAGTGTATTTACTTTTTTCTAAGTCAATTCCTAAAACAGCGTCTAAAGTCAATTTTACATTTTTCATGTAATTGATTTTATCCATATCCAATGATACTTTTGCTGTAGATTTTGTAGTTAAATCAAGTTTTGAATTGGTAAAATCTCCTGTTCCTTCGTGATTTAAACTGTCAATTACCATTTTTATTTTTGAACCCTGATCGATATATCTGAAAGTAAAATTTTCGATTTTGTAGTTCTGAATTTTTAAAGAAAGCGGTTTGCTTTTGTCGTCTTTTGTATCTTCTTTTTTGTCTTTCAAAGCAATATCAAAATTCCCGACACCGTCTTTATTGAAGATGATATTGATTAATCCATTTGTTGAGCTGATTCCCTGAATATTCAAAGGCTCTTCTTTTCCTTTAAAAATTTCTTTGATGCTCATTTTAAGATTCAATTCGCCCAATGAAACCAAAGTATCTCCTTCAAACGGAGCTTTGTTGATAATGACTAATTTTTCAATTCCAACTGTCGCATTCGGAAAGTTTTTAAACAAACTTAAATCGGCATCAGCAAAACTCACTTTGGCATCAACACTTTCATTGATTGCTTCTGAAATTTTTGCTTTAATCTGATCTTTAAAAAAATAAGGGATGGCAAATAATGCCACAACAAATACCACGAGAACAATGGCGGTAATCTTTAAAATTTTCTTAAGCATAATTATTATAGATTTGGGGGTTTACGTTGTTTTTAACTGGTTGTAAAAATAATTTTTTTTATATGAGTTTAGCAATAATTTTTTCATAAAAAAGTAGGAATACTTATACTTTTTGTTAAAATTAAAAAATCCGTTTGACTATATATCAAACGGATTTTTAATGATTTTATGATTTTCATTTATTTTTTAATGAATGAAATAATCTTAGTTGTCATGACTTCAGAAAGAGGTAAACTTTCGTTATTATAACTTTCTAAATTGGCTTGTTTGTCGCCTTCAACAATTTTCATGATATGATTCATTTTATCAACAATTAAAAGTTCGGCATTTTTATTTGCCTGAGATAAAGTTTCAGCATCTTTTACAGTTACCTGCAAATCATTGTTTCCCTGAACGATTAAAATAGGAACAGTCAGTTTTTTAATTTCTGCCTGCGGATTATATTTGAACCATGAAATCAAATAAGGCTGAATACTTGGTCTAAAAAGAGAATTAAGCATCGGATCTATTTTTTTAACCTGATTTCCGCTTTTCAAACTGTCAATAATCGGGAAAGTCATGTCCTCAATTTGTTTATTAGATTTTGATGCGATTTGCGTTTTAATAAGTTTATCGGCAGATTCTCCGGGACCAGCAATAGAAATAAATTTATTTGCTTTTGCGCCCGCAATCATTCCAATTAAAGAACCTTCGCTATGTCCGATAATAACAACTTCTGAAAAACGTTTGTCTTGTTTCAATAAATTAATCCAGCTTTTGGCATCTTCCGTATAATTCTCAAAAACCAAACTTTGTTCAGAAATGGCTGAAGCTTTACTTTCTCCAATTCCTCTTTTATCATATCGTAAGGAGGCGATTCCATTTTTTGCCAAAACTTCAGCCAACATTTTCAATGAATTGTTTTTCATCATTGGGTTATTTCCATTTCGGTCTGTTGGCCCGGAACCGGCAATAATCAAGGCAACGGGATATTTTTTTGTTAAATCGGGAGTAGTTAACGTTCCAAAAAGTTGGTCAGTATTAATTTTTAAAATTATCGGAGATTCTTTAAAAGTGACTACATTTTTATCCTGAGCGTGTACAATACTCAAAAATAAAACATTGACAAACAGCAATATCTTTTTCATCTTTTGAATGGAATTATTTAATGTTTATTCCGAATGGAAGCATAGCCTGAACGCCTTGTTGTCTCTGAAATCTTTTTACCTGTTCGATCAAAAGATAGTTTTCTTCGCCAATTTCTTCTTTTATAAAAGCTTCTTTAGATTGTGCAAATGGAAGATTTGACAAAAGATCACCAAATGTTTTTTCGTATTCCGGGTAATTTTGTGTGCTGTATGTTTTTATTTTTGCAATTCTTGCAGCTTCCGCAATAGCATCCTTTAGTCCTCCAATTTTATCTACCAAACCAATTTTAAGTGCTTCACTTCCAGACCAAACTCTTCCCTGAGCAATGGCATCTACTTGTGCAAATGTCATTTTTCGACCTTGAGCAACATGTGTAACAAAAGTGTTGTAAATGTGTTCAACTCCTTCAAGTGTAAAAGCTTTGAATTTTTCATCGACAGGAACAAACGGACTATAATTAGCCGAGTTCTCGTGTGTTTTTACTTGTTCTGTATTGATCCCTAATTTAGTGGCCAATGGAGAAAAGTTCGGTAGAATTCCAAATACTCCAATTGAACCTGTAATAGTGTTGCTTTCCGCAAAAATTTTATTAGCATTACAAGCAATATAATAACCACCTGAAGCGGCGTAATTACCCATAGAAACTACCACAGGTTTTACTTTTTTAGTAATTTCAATTTCTCTCCAGATCAAGTCAGAAGTTAAAGCACTTCCACCCGGACTGTCAATTCGAAGAACAATTGCTTTTACATCATCATTTTTTCTGGCTTCCTGCAACGAACGACGCATAGCACCTTCGCCAATGACGTTTACATCACCTTCTCCACCTGTAATTTCACCTTGCGCATAAATAATCGCAATCTGGTCGCTTGCTGTATTGGTTAAAGCAGTAGTAACATTATTTTGTGTATAATCTAAAATTGAAATTTTATTGTAATCGTCATCGCCCGTTACTTTTAAAGCTTTTTTGATAGCATTGTGATAAACATCTTCATAAGCAACAATATCTACTAAGCCTTCTTTTTTAGCCATTTCCGGAGTTCTTGCCAAAAGACCGTTAGCTATTTCATTTAATTTCGGAAGTGGAATATTTCGGCTTTTTGAGATATCGCTAGAAACAGTTGCCCAGATAGAGTTCAAAAGTGCAGTAACTTGTTCTCTGTTGGCATCGCTCATTTTGTTTTCTAAAAATGGTTCAACGGCACTTTTATATTTTCCATGACGAATCACTTCCATATGAATTCCTGATTTATCCTGAAAATCTTTGAAGAACATTACTTCAGATGAAAGTCCTTTAAAATCTAAATCTCCTGCTGGATTCAAATAAACGGTATTGGCAACGGAATTCAAATAATATTCTTTTTGAGAATAAGTATTGGCGTACGCCCAGACAAATTTTCCTGATTTTTTAAAACTTTCAAGTGCGTTTCTTAAGTCTTTATATTGAGCCAAACCTAAGGAAGATTCATCATTTAAGATCGAGATTCCTTTAATATTGTCATCTGTTTTTGCCGCTTCAATAGCGTTGATAACATCGCTTAAACCAATTCCTTTTTGTTCAGAAAAAACGGTTACCCAAGGGTCTTTATATTTTCCGGCATAATCATTTTGGATTTCTTTTAAATTCAATTCAATAACCGAATCACTTTTAACTGAAACCGTATCATCTCCGCCAAAAATAGCCCCAATAAGGATTACTCCAAAGAAGAATAACATAATGAATACAAAAATACCAATCACTGTGGCAATTACATTTCCTAAAAACTTCATAATTATATTTTTTTAATAAGTCGTGAAAAAGGTTGGTTTGTTACAAATATAATCTAAATGGTAAGTAAGTTTTATACATGATTTATAAAATAGTTGTAGTTTTCACATTTTTAAATTCTCTAAAATAAAGATATGTTATTTTTAGATCATGTGCGTTTTTTTAGCAAAGGTTCTATGGAAAAAAGATAAAAAAGGAGTTTGAAATAATTAGAAACCTCTGATTCTTGTAGCAAATAATATGAGTAATTCTGAAATAGTTTTAGTTAATTTGCATTATGAAGTCACAGCATCAAATCGTTTTATCTATAGGCAGTAACCAGGGAAATAGGTTAGAAAATATCGAAAGTTGTATTGCTCTGATACATCAGGAAGTAGGAACGGTTATTCAGGTTTCAAAGCTATACGAAACTCCTGCCTGGGGATTCGAAAGTGATGCTTTCTATAATTGTGCATTGTTGTTGCATAGTACTTCATCGGCACAAAAAATACTAAATCAGATTTTAAAAGTTGAAAAACTGTTAGGTCGTATTCGATCCAATCAGCAAGGCTATCAATCACGAATTATCGATGTTGATTTGATTGTGTTTGATGATGAAATTATCGATTCAGAGAAGCTTCAGGTTCCACATCCCTTAATGCAAAACAGAAAATTTGTATTGATGCCCGTGCAGGATTTAAAATTAAACTGGAAACATCCTGTTTTTCAAAAATCTATTTCAGAATTAATTGCCATTACACCAGACGATAGTGTTTGTACGGTTGTTCAGGAATTGAAAAATCCTTTGCAGGAAATCCCGTTAGAAAGATTTAATTATATTGCTTTTGAGGGGAATATTGGTGCCGGAAAAACGACTTTGGTAAATAAAATTGCCGATGATTTTAATGCTAAAACAGTTTTAGAGCGTTTTGCAGATAATCCATTTTTACCTAAATTTTATAAAGATCAAAATCGATATGCTTTTCCGCTTGAAATGTCTTTTTTGGCCGACCGTTATCAGCAATTATCAGATGATTTGGCGCAATTTGATTTGTTTAAAGATTTTGTTGTAGCCGATTATCATATTTTTAAATCATTGATTTTTGCCAAAATTACACTGGCAGAAGATGAATATCGTTTGTACAGAAACTTATTCGATATTATTTACAAAGAAATGCCAAAACCTGATTTGTATATTTATTTGTACCAAAATACAGATCGTTTACTTCAGAATATTAAAAAGCGAGGCAGAAATTACGAACAGAATATTGAAGCGGCTTATTTGGATAAAATCAATAACGGTTATCTGGATTATATCAAATCGCAAACTGATTTGAATGTTTTAATCATTGATGTTTCTGATCGTGATTTTGTAAAAAGACATGAAGATTATCTTTTTATTTTGAATGAAATTCAGAAGAAAATCAAATAATTCTTCAAATTATATAATTCCAAGTTGTTTTCTCAGTTTTGCAGATAATTTTTCCTGAACAAGATTGTAAGATTGCTGAATGTATTTTTCCCATTCTGATTTGTTCATTCTGGTAATATCATCAATCAAAACCCATTTATATTTTGCAACATATGGTGCTGGTTTAAATCCGGGCTTATTGCTCATTTCTTCAAATTCTTCATCTAAAACCTTAAAAGAAGCAGAAGTTGGTATTTGGTCAAGCCCGACTACACAAAACATTTTTGTGCCAACTGAGAATACAAGATCATGATCCCATTTTATATCTTCAGTTGTACCAATTAGTTTTTGGCAAATTTCGCGAATGTTTTCAATATCCATATTTTATCGTTTTAAAGAAAAATGACCTCTTAAAATAGGTTGCTTGTCATCAATTTTTAAAGCATACCAATAATCTGAAGCCGGAAGCTGGACTTTATTTAAAGTTCCGTCCCAACTCATCTTAGAGGCAGTTAGTTGTGCTAATAATTTTCCGTAACGATCAAAAATAGTGACTTGTGCCTGAGGGTAGTTTTCCATTCCGGTTACTTCCCAAAAGTCATTAAAAGTATCATTGTTTGGAGTAAAGAATGCGGGAAAAACAAGTACAACAAAGTTTTTGACAGTACCGCCACACCCACTTTTTTCTCTTACATAAGCTGTTTGCAAACCGCCAGGAACGTCATAAAATACATTAGACTCCTGAAAATTAGTTCCATCAACAGAATATTCAAAATAATTCTGTTCTTTTTTAAGATAAATTACAACTCGGGTTCCATTAACATCAATACGATCGATTTGCGGAATTTCATGCTCATCAACTTTAATGTTTTTTCGACTGGTACAACTCTCAGGAGCGGGGCTTGTAACATCAACAGTATAAGTGCCGCCAGAAGTTACTTCAATAGTTTGAGTTGTAGCTCCTGTAGACCAGAGGTAAGTCATTCCGGAAATTCCGGCATCTAATGTTACTTTTTGATTTTGGCATAAAGAAACTTCCTGATCAGTAACCACTGGTGGAGTATAAATCTTAATGTTGACTGCTGTACGGTTGGTATTGAGACAGCCATTGTTTGAAGCTTCGGCGTAATATACAGTATTTGATGAAACAGTAGGTGTTGTAAAATCATTACCAGTGAAAATGCTGATTCCTCCAGTTGAAGTTGTGTACCAATTGATAAGACCAACATCTGTAGTTGCTTGAAGATTTACACTTCCAGGACCACATCTTGAAATATTCGATGAAGTGACAACCGGAGTAGTGGGAGTTTTATTAACAACGGCAACAACTGATTTACGATTTGATTCGCAACCAGCATCAACATAATAAGTTGTAGTAGTATTAATCACTGGAGTTGTAAATGGACTTCCTGTAGCCAAAGGAGCTCCTCCAGTAGCAGAAGTGTACCAGCTAATTGTAGCACCAGCGGTGGCAGTTGCATTTATAGTAAAACTTCCTGAATCACAAACTGAATTTGGAGTAAGTACGTTAGCAACCGGAATTGTAATTTTTGTACTTGCTGCTATTTCTAAAGGCAATTCTCCAGGAGATCCTCCATATTCAACAACATACCCTTTAGGTTGATAATTATCTCCGGGAGTTAATGATCCGGTATTTGATAAGTCATTCCAGGAACCTCTAATTCCTACTCCAGGTCTTGTGATGTGGGCATAATCTTCATCTCCAAGTTGATTAGGCTCGCCGGTATTCCAAAAAGTGTAAGTCATTACGGTTCCTGCTTCGGGACCTGTAACCCATTTCCAAATACCTTCAGTTTCCTGATCGCTTCCTCCAATCCAACCAGTTCCTGAGGCTTGTTCACCAATTAGTTTTGCTTCATCGGCAGATAGAATTGTAGCCAGATAGCCTTTTAGTCCATAATAGGTTTTTGCTTCTGCTGCTGCTTTTGCAGCAGTCCAGGTAATCCCAATACTAGGTTCATATAAATAATAATGTTGTGTCGAAGGCAAATAATTGGCCTGACCAATGGTTATAGAAAAAGTTTTGGTTCCAGACGCTGTAGCTGATGAATTAGAAAATACTACATCTCTAATTGCGGCTTCTAAGTCAGCATATAAAACATTTCCTCCGGCAGTATTTGATAATGTTAATTTTCCGGCAACAGGATCCCAACTCGTTGTGATTGTTGGATGTGTTGTAATATTAGAAAGTGTTAAGTTGTCAAAGCCACTAGAGTAGCCTGAAGAAACCTGAATATAAGCAGCTGGAGTTCCTGTTTCTAAAGGATCGTGAGTTATTGTGAAAGTTTCTACAATCTTTATGTTGGTTTGAGGGCAATATAATTGATCTCCTGTAGCTTTAAGTACAGGCGGAGTAACTGCAAATGTGGTTTTTGTGTTTTTTCTTTTATTTAATTTAAGAGTGTCGTTTATTATTTTGGAACGAACATTATTAAAAGTTTTAACTTTTTCATTTGCATGAGATTGGTTAAAATATAAAGCAAGAGATAAAATGGTTATTTTAAAGAAATTGATAGTTTTCATTTTATAAAAGTATCAATTTTATAATAATAAAAAAACATATTTCAATTTCTAACATTTAAAGGTGAGATCTATTGAAAAATAACATTTAATCAGCGCTTGGCCAATTTAATTTCTGGAATAAATCCCAAACCACAATTCCGGCACTAACGGCAATATTTAGCGAATGCTTAGTTCCTAATTGTGGAATTTCAATACAGCCGTCGCAAATAGCCACAGCTTCCTGCGAAACGCCATACACTTCGTTTCCAAAAACTAACGCATATTTCTGATCTTTCTTTACTTTAAAATCCTGAAGAAAAATGGAGCTTTCTACTTGTTCAATGGCAAGAGTCAGGATGTTTTCTTTTTTAAGATTTTCAATAACTTCTAATACATTTTCATGATGTTCCCAGGCAACGGTTTCTGTAGCGCCAAGAGCAGTTTTATGAATCTCTTTGTTTGGAGGAGTCGCCGTTATACCGCACAAAATGATTTTTTCAACCAAAAAGGCATCAGAAGTTCTAAATACAGAGCCAATATTGTGCAAACTGCGAATATCATCCAAAACCAATATTAAAGGCGTTTTGTCTGATTTTTTAAAATCTTCAATAGATTTGCGATCCAGTTCGCTGTTTTCAAGTTTTCTCATTGGTGTTGTATTCAGGTCATAAAAAAAGCTTCCAAAGATAAGGAAGCTTTTTCGATTATTTTATTTTCTTTTCAGATTAGCTTTTTACCGGATCTGGTAAAACAGTACCTTTAATAGTAAGTACTTTTGTAGGTTGTCCTTCAGCATTAGAAGTAACAGTTACTGTTTTTGTAAATGCACCAACTCTGTCAGTAGCATATTTTACACCAATAATACCTTTAGCACCTGGAGCGATTGGCTCTTTTGGAGTTGTAGGTACAGTACAACCACAAGATCCTTGAGTGTTTGTAATGATTAATGGTTTTGTTCCGTTGTTTACAAAAACAAACTGACGGTTACCATCAGCATTGTGAGCGATAGTTCCGTAATCAATTGTTTCGTTTTCGAAAACCATTCCTGCTCCTTCGATTTTAGCAACTTTGGCTTTTTTAGTAGTTTGAGCATTAGAAGCTGTAATTCCAACTACAGCTAACATAGCGATTAAGATTATTTTTTTCATCTTTAAGAGTCTTTGTTTTAATTATGAACAAATCTATATAAAATTCTTATATCTCAACTTAAAAATTTCTTAAAAATATTTTAATTTTTGAAGCTCTTCTATATGCCGCTAAAATATTATAAATTCGCTGTCATAAATTTTCATTTAAAACATTACAATTTGGCAGCGAAAGAGAAAGTGGTGAAAGAAACACCCTTAATGAAACAGTACAACGAAATCAAGAGAAAATATCCTGATGCATGTCTGCTTTTCAGAGTAGGGGATTTTTATGAAACCTTTGGAGAAGACGCCATCAGAGCTTCTAAAATTCTTGGAATAACATTAACTAAAAGAGGTGCGGGTTCTGAAACTGAAACAGCTTTAGCAGGTTTTCCGCATCATTCTATTAATACGTATTTGCCAAAATTAGTCAAAGCCGGACTTCGTGTTGCAATTTGCGATCAGCTTGAAGATCCAAAAATGACCAAAACAATTGTAAAACGTGGTGTTACTGAATTAGTAACTCCTGGAGTTTCTTTAAATGATGAGGTTTTACAGTCTAAATCAAATAACTTTTTAGCATCTGTTTATTTTGCTAATAAAAATATCGGAATTTCCTTTTTGGATGTTTCTACTGGAGAATTTTTAACGGCTCAGGGAAATGCAGAATATATTGATAAGCTTTTGCAGAATTTTAATCCGAGCGAAGTTTTAGTTCCGAAGAATAGCAAAGGCGATTTTAAGGATGCTTTTGGAGATGATTTTCATAGTTTTTATCTGGAAGACTGGATTTACAAAGAAGATTACGCTTTAGAAACTTTAACAAAGCATTTTCAAACCGTTTCCTTAAAAGGTTTTGGTGTCGAAGAATTAAAAGAAGGAATTATTGCTTCCGGAGCTATTTTGTATTATTTATCCGAAACACAGCACAATCGTGTACAACATATCACAGCAATTCAGCGTATTGCTGAAGATGCGTATGTTTGGATGGACCGTTTTACGATTAGAAACTTAGAATTATATCATAGCTATAATCCAAATGCAGTAACGCTTTTAGATGTAATTGACAGAACGCTTTCGCCAATGGGTGGGCGTTTGTTGAAACGTTGGCTGGCGCTTCCATTAAAAGACAGTAATAAAATAAAAGGACGTCATGATGTGGTTTCGTATTTGAAATCAAATCCTGAAGTACTTCACAATATTCAATATCAAATTAAGCAGATTTCAGATTTAGAACGTTTGATTTCTAAAATCGCTGCCGGGAAAGTTTCTCCGCGAGAAATTGTTTATTTGAAAGAATCACTGGATGCCATTATTCCAATTAAAACTTTGGCGTTACAGAGTCCACAGGAAGCGGTAAAGATTATTGGAGATAGTTTACATGCTTGTGATTTATTAAGAGAAAAAATCAAGATAACTTTAAATCAGGATGCACCGGTTGCTATTGCTAAAGGAAATGCTATTGCAAAAGGAATTAGTGAAGAATTAGATGAATTGCGTGCAATCTCAACTTCTGGAAAAGAATATTTAGAAGGAATTGAAAAGCGAGAATCAGAACGAACTGGAATCTCTTCTTTGAAAATATCTTTCAACAATGTTTTTGGTTATTATATAGAAGTCCGAAATACGCATAAAGATAAGGTTCCGACTGAATGGATTCGTAAGCAAACTTTAGTGAATGCTGAACGTTATATTACAGAGGAATTAAAAGAATACGAAACTAAAATTTTAGGTGCAGAAGAAAGAATTCATAAAATAGAAACAGATCTTTTTGAGCAATTAGTAGCCTGGATTGCGACTTATATTAAGCCAGTTCAAATGAATGCAAATTTAGTTGCGCAATTAGATTGTTTGTGTTCCTTTACACAATTAGCAGTCGAGAATAAATATGTATGTCCGGAAATTGATGAAACTTTTGAATTAGATATTAAAAACGGAAGACATCCTGTTATCGAAAAACAATTACCAGTTGGCACGCCTTATATCGCAAATGATGTTTATTTGGATAGAGATACACAGCAATTAATTATGATTACAGGTCCCAATATGTCCGGTAAATCGGCTATTTTGAGACAAACGGCTTTAATTGTATTGTTAGCTCAAATGGGAAGCTTTGTTCCGGCAGACAGTGTAAGAATGGGAATTGTAGATAAAATCTTTACCAGAGTTGGAGCTTCAGATAATATTTCGATGGGAGAATCTACTTTTATGGTAGAGATGAACGAAACAGCTTCTATTTTGAATAATATCTCGGACAGAAGTTTAGTTTTATTGGATGAAATTGGAAGAGGAACAAGTACGTACGACGGAATCTCGATTGCCTGGGCTATTGCCGAATTTTTACATGAACATCCGGGAAGAGCAAAAACATTGTTTGCAACGCATTATCACGAATTGAATGAAATGACGGAATCGCTTCCTAGAATTCAAAATTATAATGTTGCGGTAAAGGAATTAAAAGACACTGTTCTTTTTGTTAGAAAACTGGTAAAAGGAGGAAGTGCACACAGTTTTGGAATTCACGTTGCAAAAATGGCCGGAATGCCTCAAACTGTAATTTTGAAAGCGCAGAAACTTTTAAAGAAATTAGAGAAAAACCATTCCAGCGACGCCTTAAACGGAATCAAATCGGCTAATGATGAGATGCAGATGAGCTTCTTTAATTTGGATGATCCTTTGTTAGAAGAAATAAAAGAAGAGATCTTAAGTCTTGATATAAACTCAATCACACCGGTTGAAGCATTGATGAAACTTAACGAGATCAAAAGAATGATTGTTAAGAAATAAATTTCAGATTTAAAGTTTAGGTTATCAGAAGGTTATAAAATAAGTGTAATTTTTTTTCAAAAAAGGCTTGTATAATTGAATAAATGTCCTAAATTTGCACTCGCAATACAGAACAAGTCAAGTGTTGCAGTTCTTACTAAAATTTGAAACGCGAAAATAGCTCAGTTGGTAGAGCGCGACCTTGCCAAGGTCGAGGTCGCGGGTTCGAGCCCCGTTTTTCGCTCAAAACCATATAATGCTCGGATGGTGAAATTGGTAGACACGCTGGACTTAAAATCCAGTGAACAGCAATGTTCGTGCGGGTTCAAGTCCCGCTCTGAGTACTAAAGCCTCTTCTTTTTGAAGAGGCTTTTTTTATTGTGTAAACTCAGGTTTAAAATAAATTTCCGAAGTAAATTTGTTTTAAAGAATCTAAAATCAACAATCTAAAATCTAAAATTATAAATGGGTGCTTTCGTAATTAGTAGGCGATTTAATGATGAATATAAATTTGTGTTTACTTCCAGGAAAGGAAAGGTGATTTTTACTAGTTTGAGTTATGAGTTGAAGTTTGAATGCGAGGAAGATATTGAGAAATTTAAAGTGAATATTGAGCAGGCAAAATTTTTAAAATTTAAAGGCTCTGGAGGAAAGTATTTTTTTAAGTTGATGTTGGGTGAGCTTCACTTTGCAACGAGTCGAAAATACACTACAGAATTGCTTTTGCAAAAGGGAATAAAAGAAATTGTGACTTATGCTTCAAAATCGGAAATTTTGGACTTCTCATCAAATGATTTAATTTTTGAAGATGAAGAAGAAGTGGTTGAAGATGAAATGGAATAAAATAAAATAAAAAAAAGCGTTCACTAAAAGTGGACGCTTTTTTTATGCTGAATGATCAGGTTTGAAAAAAAAATGATCAAAAAAAAACCATCTCTAGGATGGTTTTAAAATTTTTAGAACTTAGGTTCTAATTATTTTTTTACTTCTTCTACTTTAGCAGCAGCAGAGTCAACTTTAGCAGCAGCAGAATCAACAGTTGCAGCAGCAGAATCAACTACAGCAGCAGCAGAATCAACAGCAACAGCAGTAGAATCTACAGCTGGCTCAGCAGCAGCATCAGCTTTTTTACAAGAAACAACAGTTAAAACAGCAACAACAGCTAAACTTAAAAATACTTTTTTCATCTTACTTTATTATAAAAGGTTAATTATTAATTCGTGGCAAAGATATAAATTTTTTAATATGTAAAATATTTTTTCACTTTTTTTTTAAAATATTTTCCTCGCTCACGATTATCTTATTTATCAAAAAATATGCCAAAATAGTAAAAATTTATTATATTATTGATTTTTTCGTCTAAATTATTTTTCATTGAATATTCTATAAGAGAATTGGCTATTTTGATTCTCTTAATTGCACTTTATTTTACTTTTGACTGATTATTACATGAGTCTTAAGGGGTAAAATGACGCGATTTAAGCGATTTTTATACTATGTTTAATAATCAAACCTGGATTTATCTCTTTTAATCGCTTATAAAACGATTTTCATTATGCTTTCGGTGGCGCCTTTATTGTCCTGAATGTACGACTTACAGATTTGGCTTTTTTCTTTAAGGTAATTTTCGTCTAAAAGTAAACGGTCAAAAGTTTGTTTTAGTTCTACATTATCCGAAATTACAATACAGCCTCCAATTTTGACTAATTCAACAGCTTCTGCAAAATTCGAATAATTAGGTCCAATCACAATCGGGATTCCAAATGTTGCTGGTTCTAGAATATTATGAATTCCGGGGTTTCCAAATCCGCCGCCAACGTAAGCTATATTTCCATAGCTATATATTTTGGTTAGTAAGCCAATAGTGTCTATGATAAAAACATTATATTTTGACAAATCGGGCACGCTTTCTTTTTCAGAAAATAAAATTGTTGATTTTGTAATTTGAGATTTTAAACTTGAGATCTGCTCTTGTTTAATGTTATGAGGAGCAATAATAAATTTTACAGTTGAAGGAGCCTGATTAATGTACTCTGCTACTAAAGCTTCGTCTTTTGGCCAGGAACTTCCAATAACTATAATTGGTTTATTGTCTTTAAATTTTTCAATAAAATCTACAGTATTATCTCTTTCTAAAATTGCTGCAACACGATCAAAACGGGTGTCGCCAGAAACGATAATATTTTTAAATCCGATAGCTTCAATTTTTTCTTTTGATTTTTCATTTTGAACAAAAAAATAAGTGAAAGCTTTTAGCGCTTTTCTATAAAAACCGCCGTACCATTTAAAAAACATTTGGTTGTCTCTGAAAATTCCGGAAATCAGATATGTTGGGATTTTGTTATTTTCTAATTCTTTTAAATAATTCAGCCAAAATTCATACTTAATAAAGAAAGCCAATTCAGGGTGTACTAATTTCAAGAATTTTTTAGCATTATTTTTGGTGTCTAAAGGCAGGTAAATAGTGACATCGGCAACATTGTTGTTTTTACGCACTTCATAACCGGAAGGAGAGAAAAAAGTAACAATAATTTTATGTGAAGAATATTTTTCTTTGATTTTTTCGATAACAGGTAAGCCTTGTTCGTACTCGCCAAGTGACGCAGAATGAAACCAGATAGTCTTGTCTGTTGGTTTTATTTTTTCTTCTAAAATACTAAAAACATTTTTTCTTCCGTCAATAAAAAGCTTGATTTTCGGACTAAAAAGTGCCACAATTTTCAGAAAAAACCCAGCAATAGAAATAACTAAATTGTATAGAAAAAGCATATATGTAATTTTGGGGCTAAATTACGCTTCTTTCGATTATTTTCATTGCCCAAAGGTATTAAATAACTATTTTTGTTCTTCGTTTTCGAGATTGGTTTTAAAATCCAATTTCAAAGTTTTAAATAAATAAAGACAAATGAAAAAAATTCAAATGGTTGACTTAAAGAGTCAATACGAGAAAATAAAATCTACCGTTGATGCTTCAATTCAGGAAGTTTTAGATACAAATACTTATATAAACGGACCATTGGTTCATCAATTTCAAAAAAATCTTGAAGATTATTTAGGAGCAAAACACGTAATTCCGTGTGCAAACGGTACTGATGCTTTGCAAATTGCCATGATGGGATTGGATTTAAAACCAGGCGATGAGGTAATTACTGCCGATTTTACTTTTGCTGCAACTGTTGAGGTTATTGCTTTGTTGCAATTAACGCCAGTTTTGGTTGATGTTGATATGACAAATATGAATATTGATATCGATGCGATTAAAAAAGCAATTACACCAAAAACAAAAGCAATTGTTCCGGTGCATTTATTTGGTCGTGCCGCAAATATGGATGCAATTATGGAAATCGCTGCAGAACATAATTTGTATGTAATTGAAGATAATGCACAGGCAATAGGAGCTGATTATATTTCTAAATCAGGTACAAAAAGTAAAGTAGGTGTAATTGGTCAGGTTGCGGCAACGTCATTTTTTCCTTCTAAAAACTTAGGTTGTTATGGAGATGGTGGAGCAATTTTTACTAATGATGATAAACTGGCGCATATTATCCGCGGAATTGTAAATCACGGAATGTACGAACGTTATCATCATGATGTAGTAGGAGTAAATTCTCGTTTAGATAGTATTCAGGCTGGAGTTTTAAATGCAAAATTGCCACTTTTAGATGAGTATAATAAAGCGCGTCGTTTAGCGGCTTCAAAATACAATGCGGCTTTTGCTGGTAACGCACATATTATTACACCAGAATTTGATGCAAACGGAAATGATCACGTTTTTCATCAATATGTATTGAGAATAGTCGATGCAGACAGAAATGCTTTAATGCAACATTTGTTGGACAAGTCAATTCCTTGTGCGATTTACTATCCAATTCCGTTGCATTCACAAAAAGCGTATGTTGATACTCGTTATAAAGAAGAGCAATTTCCGGTAACGAATCAGTTGGTCAAAGAAGTTATCGCTTTGCCAATGCACACTGAACTTGATGATGAGCAAATTAAATTTATTACAGATTCTGTTTTAGAATTTTTAAACAAATAAATTATGAAGAAATTAGGCGTTTTAATTTTGATGATTTTGGTTCAGTTTTCGGGTTTTGCACAAAAATCAAGTGCTAAAGAAGAAATTGCAGTTAATAATCAGGTTGAGATTTTGCGTAAGGCAATGATTGACGCTGATGGAGCTAAATTAAAATCGCTGACTTCTGAAAAGTTAAACTATGTTCATTCGAATGGCAATTTTCAAAATCAAACAGAATTTATAGATGGAATTGTTAGTGGAAAATCGGATTTTGTAACGATTGAATTTCAGGATCAAACCATAACAATTCAGAACGATGTTGCAATCGTTAGGCATGTTCTGGCGGCACATACCAAAGATGGTGGCGTAGATAAAGATATTAAAATTGGAATAATGTTGGTTTGGCAAAAACAAAAGAATACCTGGATTCTTATTGCAAGACAGGCTTATAAATTAACTACATAAAACAACAACTTAACTACGTAAAAAACAACCAAAAATGAAAGTATTAGTAACAGGAGGATTAGGGTTTATTGGCTCTCACACCGTTGTCGAATTGCAAAATGAAGGCTTTGAAGTTGTGATAATTGATAATCTTTCAAATTCTTCAGAAGATGTTTTAAAAGGAATTACGGCAATCACAGGAAAAACGCCTTTATTCGAAAAGTTAGATTTAAGAGAAAAAGCGGCAGTTCAGGATTTCTTTAAAAAACATAGCGATGTTACCGGGGTAATTCATTTTGCAGCTTCAAAAGCAGTTGGTGAAAGTGTT
Organism: Flavobacterium sp. GW821-FHT11G01; assembly: GCF_058808175.1. Lineage (NCBI taxonomy): Bacteria > Pseudomonadati > Bacteroidota > Flavobacteriia > Flavobacteriales > Flavobacteriaceae > Flavobacterium > Flavobacterium sp. GW821-FHT11G01. The sequence goes on from NZ_JBXARK010000003.1 coordinate 94,330, forward strand.
GAGCAACCATTGTTGTATTATGAAAACAACATTAGCAGTTTAGTATATCTTTTGCAGGAATTGCAACAAAAACCTGAAGCAAGTTTTATTTTTAGTTCGTCTTGTACTGTTTATGGTCAAGCCGAAAAAATGCCAATTACAGAAGATGCTCCGGTTCAGACAGCAATGTCTCCTTACGGAAATACAAAGCAGATTGGAGAAGAAATTATTACTGATACAGCTAAAGTGACTAATATTAGTGCTATTTTATTGCGTTATTTTAATCCGGTTGGGGCGCATTCTTCAACTGAAATTGGAGAATTACCATTAGGAGTTCCTCAAAATTTAGTTCCTTTTATCACACAAACAGGTGTAGGATTACGTAAAGAATTATCTGTTTTTGGAGATGATTACCCAACTCCTGACGGAACTGCAGTTCGTGATTATATTCACGTAGTAGATTTGGCAAAAGCACACGTAATTGCATTACAGCGTTTATTCAATAAAAAGAATTTACAAAAAGTTGAAACTTTTAATTTAGGAACAGGAAAAGGAAGTTCAGTTCTGGAAGTAATTCACAGTTTCGAAAAAGTAAGCGATAAAAAATTACCATATGTAATTAAACCGCGTCGTGAAGGTGATATTACCGAAGCTTACGCAAATACAGATAAAGCAAACAATATTTTAGGCTGGAAAGCAGAATTAAGCTTAGACGAAGCAATGGCAAGTGCCTGGAAGTGGGAGCAGAAAGTTCGTTCTTAGTTTTTAGTTTCAAGTCTCGGTCGCAGTTTTCAGTCGAAAAACTAACATAAAAAATCCCAAATGATTATCATTTGGGATTTTTATTTTAATTCGATTTATTTTGTAAATTTGTAAGATTAAAATGTAGGAATTATGGGGCCTAAAAAGGAAAATAAAAAGAATAATAAGGTTGAAGAACCTAAAGTAGAATATGAAGTTCAGAAACCTAAATTTATAGGAATAGATCGCGAGAGTTTTGATTTTGATGCTGAGTTTGCAAAAGGATTAACTCCAGAGGAATTTAAAGCTGAAATGTCTAAAAGAATAAAAGCTTATCCTTGGAAAAATAATTTTTGAAAAAGCAGTTCTTGAATATTTTGATGATTTGGTTTTTACGCTTTTTGAGAAACAATATTTTAGTTTTCCTGAGTCTGCTCAGAATTATATAGATAAAATAGTTGCTTTTATAATTTCAAGTATTTCTACATTTCCTCATAAGAAAACTCCATATATACTTCAATATTTAGGTACAAATTATATTTTTTATAGAGCCAATGCAAGAACAACCTGGTATGTCTTCTTCGAAAAAAGAAATCAAAATTATCTAATTACTGGAATTCAAAATAATTACAGCGAAGAAGCAAAAGAGTTATAAATAAAAAATCCTCATAAACTGATTAAAGTCTATGAGGATTTTTTTATGCGTATAGTTTTTAACTGATCACTAAAAACTGAACACTAATTATGCATTCGCAGTAACCGCTTCTTTATCAATTTTATTAATCAAACCAGCTAATACTTTTCCTGGACCAACTTCAGTAAACAAAGTAGCGCCGTCAGCGATCATTTGTTGTACAGATTGTGTCCATTTTACAGGAGCAGTCAATTGGATAATTAAGTTCTTTTTGATTTCGTTTGCATCAGAAACTGCATTTGCAGTTACATTTTGATATACTGGACAAATTGGAGTAGAGAATGTAGTTGCTTCGATTGCAGCAGCTAATTCTTCTCTTGCTGGTTCCATCATTGGCGAGTGAAATGCTCCTCCAACAGGTAAAATTAAAGCACGTTTTGCTCCTGCAGCTTTCATCGCTTCACAAGCTTTTTCAACTGCTGTAGTTTCTCCTGAAATAACTAATTGTCCTGGACAGTTATAATTTGCAGCAACCACAATTCCATCAATAGAAGCACAAACTTCTTCAACAACATTATCAGCTAAACCTAAAACAGCTGCCATTGTAGATGGCGTGATTTCGCAAGCTTTCTGCATTGCCAAAGCACGTTGAGAAACTAATTTAAGGCCATCTTCAAAAGATAAAGTTCCGTTGGCAACCAAAGCTGAAAATTCTCCTAAAGAATGTCCCGCAACCATTTCTGGCTTAAAATCTTCGCCTAAAGTTTTAGCTAAAATAACAGAATGTAAAAATACTGCTGGTTGTGTAACTTTAGTTTCTTTTAGTTCTTCGGCAGTGCCTTCAAACATAATATCTGTAATTCTAAAACCTAAAATTTCGTTAGCTTTTTCGAATAATTCTTTGGCTAAAGCCGATGTTTCATACAAGTCTTTGCCCATTCCTGTAAACTGTGCGCCCTGACCTGGAAATACGTATGCTTTCATTTGTCTAATTTATTTTTTATTTTTTTTGAAATTGAAAATTAGTTTCAATTGAAAGGCAAAAATAGTATTTTTTTAGCTCGTATAATCCTTAAACATATAAATCCATGCTAATCTTGAAAATCGGAGATTAAAAGACGTGAGTAAAGTAATGACAACAGCAATAATAGGAATAATTCGTAAATCGAATGTTTGATCGAAGAAAAATTGTGCAATACAATAGGTTGCAATTCCCTGAGCAACTGTTAATCCGTAGTTTACATACATGGCTCCAAAAAAATAACCAGGTTCTTTCTGGAACTTATAATTACAATGACTGCAGTATTCATTCATTTTCGGTAAACCAAAATTCAGAAAAATATTCTTGTCAGTAAATACTTTTCCTTTATGACAAATCGGACATTCGTTGCTTAAAATATGAGTTAATGCATTTGACATGACTTTGTTGTTTTTTGTTTATACAAAGGTAAATCAGAACAGGATAATAGTCTTTTTAGTATCTTCGCTACTTATAGCACAATAAAGACATTTTTATGCAAAAGTACCCCGTTTATAGTGTTCAGAATTTTAGCTGTAACGATATTCATCGTGATTTTTATGTGAATACTTTTAAAGAACATCTGAAGAGTCATAGTTTTGTAGAAGAACCACATCGTCATGACTCGTATTTAATGGTTTTTTTTACCAAAGGTTCGGGAAAACATGAAGTCGATTTTGATCAATTCGAAATAAAAAGAGGAAGTCTTTTTGTTTTACAACCAGGACAAATGCATCATTGGAGTTTGTCTGAAGACATTGAAGGTTTTGTAATTATCTTTTCGCAGGAATTGTATAATCTGTATTTCGGACAAAAAAAGATCAACGATTATAATTTTTACCATTCCATTCATAACCGACCAGAAATGGTTTTTGAAGAAAAAGAAATTCCAAAAATCCAGCCTTATTTTGATTTGCTGATTCAGGAAAACAATCAGAATAATAAATTGCAATTGGATAAAATGCTGAATTTACTAGATTGTATTCACATTGAAATTTCAAGAAAATACAGCGAAACGTATTCGCATCAAGCACATTCGTACAATATTAAAATCAACAAATTTGAATCGCTTTTAGAGGAATATTTCAGAATTGAAAAGCTTCCATCTTTCTACGCAGAAAAATTAAATATTACATTGAAACATCTAAACAGAATCTGCAATGAAATTCTGCAAAAAACAGCAACAGAAGTTATCACAGATCGTGTAATTCTGGAAATAAAAAGAATGCTTATCGATAAACAATTAGCAATAAATGAAGTAGCATTCAAAGTAGGTTACGAAGATTATTCGTATTTCTCCCGATTCTTCAAAAAACAAACCGGAATGTCTCCAACAGACTTTAGAAATACTGCGCGATAAGTTTTTTCGCCACGACCGGAGCGATAGCGAACGGACGAAGTAATTCACGAATTTTTTTGCCACAGATTTAAAGGATTATTTGGATTAAATCTGTGAAAATCTTTTTAATCTGTGGCAAAAGAAAAAAATAATTCGTGAATTCGTGGCAAACAAAAAAAAGCCTGCACTTCCTAAAAAGTACAGGCTTCTTAACCAACCAAATTAAAACCTATTTTATAAGATTAAGCTTGTTTTGCAAATTGTAATTCAATGTTCAAACGAACTTCTTCTCCAACTAAAACACCACCAGTTTCAAGAGCTGAGTTCCAGTTTAATCCCCAATCTTTACGATTGATTTTACCTTCAATATTTAAACCTACTTTAGTATTTCCCCATGGATCAGTCATGATTCCGCTAAATTCTACAGGAAATTTTACTGTTTTAGAAACACCTTTAATAGCTAAATCTCCAGTTAATTCATATTCTCCATCATTGATTTTTTTGAATGATGAACCTGTGAAAGTTAATTTTGGATGATTTTCGGCATCAAAGAAATCTCCACTTCTCAAGTGGCCATCTCTGTCTGCATTTGCAGTGTCGATAGAAGCGATATCACCAGAAAACTGGATATCAGCATTTTCGAAGTTATCTCCGTCTGTAGTAATTGTTGCATCGTATGTTCCAAATTTACCTGAAACATTTGTAAACATCATGTGTTTAACTTTAAAACCAATTTCTGAATGTGTTGGGTCAATTGACCATTTTGTAGTTGCCATAATTTTTATTTTTAAATAATTAATTTCATTTTGATAGGACAAAGTTACGGTGGTAGTAAGCGTAACACACTTAACCTAGATTAAGAAATGAAAATGTGTTTTTTTTATTTCTTAAATTGATTGTATTAAAAATACAATTCTCAGGTAGGTTAAAATTATTTTTTAGGAAAAGTTTAATAAAAAAAGAAACGATAACAATCTGTATTCCAGATTGATTACCGTTTCTTGAAAAAAAAGTATTAATTGTAATCTTCAAATTAATAGTTCATCGGAATATCCATCAATAAAAATTCAGCATCTGTATTTGCTTTGATAGTTAAAGTGTCAGTTCCTGAAATTCCAACTGCATCACGAGTGTTTAATTCCTGACCGTTGATCGTAACATTTCCTTTTAAAACGAAAGCATAAACTCCGTTTCCTTCTTTTTTTATTTTATATTCTGTTGCAATTCCAGCATCAAAATTCCCCATATTAAACCAGGCGTCCTGATGAATCCAAACACCTTCGTCATCTGCATTTGGAGATAAAATTTGAGCCAATTTATTATGTCTGTCAGCAACATCCAAAGTAATTTGTTGGTAACGTGGTGTAACATTTCTTTTGTTTGGAAACAACCAGATTTGCAATAATTTGGTTTGCTGATCAGCATTTGGATTAAACTCACTATGCTGAACTCCAGTTCCGGCGCTCATCACCTGAATATCACCATTTTTGATGATTTCGGTATTTCCCATACTGTCTTTGTGAGCCAAATCACCTTCTAACGGAATCGTAATAATTTCCATATTATCGTGAGGATGCGTTCCAAAACCCATTCCGCCTGCAATTGTATCATCGTTCAAAACACGAAGTGCTCCAAACTGAATTCTATCCGGATTGTACCAGCTTGCAAAACTAAAACTGTGATAAGCATTTAGCCATCCGTGATTTGCATTTCCTCTTGTTTCTGCTTTGTGCAATACTATATTTTCCATGATCTGTGTGTTTTGTTATTTTATAGTACAAAGATACTATCAAGGTCAAAGAAAAGCACTTAATGTAGATTAAGAAAAGTTTTTGTCAGGTTCTGAGGAGCTAAGGTGCTGAGATGCTAAGGTTTTTTAGGAGCAGAAATTTTTAGATTCAAAAGACGTGACGTCCCGCTATCCGTTTCAATCTTTTGTATCTCGTTAAAGAAACGAGACACAAAAGGATTTCCACTTCTATCGGGGCTATGCTAGAAGTGTTATTTCCATAAGTCGTTGTATATATGTCTTAAAAATATAGTAACCGCATAGTTTGTCATTCCGAGGAACGAGGAATCTCCGCAAGTAGCTCCTTACAGCATGTCTTCAATCTTTGTCGAGTTTCTTGCGGAGATTCCTCGTTCCTCGGAATGACAAATAACGTGTGATAAAAACACAGAAACAAATTATTTAATCCTAATCAATTTTCCTTTTCCAACCACTTCATCAAGGTAATTCGCAGCCGAACTTTGCTTATCATGCATATAAAATGGAATAGTATCCTTTTTGATTTGATCTTTTGAAATACTAATAATTAAATCAGTATTTATGAAATTCTCCAGGAGTATTACATTGCCATAAGAAATTTTCCCTTTTGGCAAATACTTGTTGTCAAAAGCAAAAACACTGTCATTAAAAGTAATTTTATCTTTTTGGATATAAGAATTGTCGTCTTCTATCAAATAATTATAACGCCCGGTAAGCTTATCTGTTTTCTGGATAAAGCTAATGGAAAGAAGTGTTATTATTAAGGCAAAATATTTCATAATGTTTTAACTGAACTGATTTATAAACTGCTGTACAACTGCATCCGTATTTTCATGACGTTTTTTCTTTTCCAGTTCAATCGGCGGTGCAGCTCTTTCTAAACAATTTTTTACATCACAAGTTTCACACGTAACACCAACAATCCTTTTAACTAACGGTTTTCCTTCAATGAATTTGAATTTCTTTTTCATGGTCTGATTAATTAGAATTCCAACAGAAATACTTCGAATAGTATCATGCAAAAAAGGATCTTTTGTAGCCGATGAAAAGACCAAATATTCATTGCCGCTATGAACGTAACTTGAAATTTGGGCATCAAAAAAATGAGGTTTGTTTTGTTTGATCGCTTCGTCTATGGTTTTTACAGAAACCCATCGTCGGCAATAATGTTCGTTGGTTTCGTTGGCGTGCGGTTCTTGTTGATTCGTAATATGTAATTCTTTTTTGATCTGATAAATATCAGAACCAAGTGGATGTGACATTCTTAAAAAGAATAAATTTTTCAGTTGAAAATCCTTAGGCAATAAATTGGTTAATCTCTGATAAAACGATTCTGGAGAAACTTCAAAACTTTCAATCAGCGCCACGAATTCTTCAGGATTTGGTTTTTCGTTAAGTAAAAAATTATTGATTTTGTTAACCACCAATTGTCTTGGCAATAATAAGGCTCCGGCAAAATAAGAAGCATAAAAATTATGCAAAACCTGATCAAAATTTTCAAACTTGATCCAGCTGAAAGTCAGTAAACGATCTGAAATTTTTAAATAATTATAGGCGATTTCTTTAGCTAAAATAAAAGCCCTTTGCGGAGCATCGATTTCTGTAGAAAGCAATAAAGTCTTGCTTTTCGGAACATAAATTGAACGCAAATCGCCCAAAGCTTCCTGATCTGTAAAAGCGATTTCCTTGATGTTGTATTCGTATTCTTCTTTTAAAATTGCTTCTAATTCTTCGATAGTAATTTTGGAATCTAAATTGATCTGAAATGACTTCGAAAACGCAATTACTTTTTCTTCTAAATCTTCAAAATAATTACTGTGCGCTTCCTGATAAGAACGCAAAGCGGCTAAAAAGAAGCTTTCACGACTTAAATTATAATGTTGAGCGATTTCGATAATCGTACTGATAAACGCATTGACTTTTGCCGGAGCGTTCGCAATAATGTCAATCAAATCAGCTTCCTGAATTCCGAAAAGCTCAAGCGGAATCTCTTTTAAAATTCCGGATTTCAAGATTTCGCCAATCGGAGCGAGGTTGTTATCGAGTTTTAAAGATACCATTTGGTCGTAAGTAACGTCCAAATGTTCACAGAGAAGTAAAATCTTATCTGTTTTTGGATATTTTTTTCCCTTTTCAATCTCGTTTAAATACGATTTTGAAAGATTTGTCAATTTGGCTAAACCAAAAAGTGACAGATTTTTTTGAGTACGAACTTGCTTCAGTTTTAGTCCGAAGATCAGCTTTATATAGTCTTTTTCGATATCCATGAACCAAATATAACTATTATAAAAATAATCGCCAAAAAATTATTTTTAATATTTAGCGAACGTTCGCTTGTTTTGTAAAAAACTTTTTTCTAATATTGTGGTGTAGAAATTATTAATAGTCAAAACGTTACGATTTTGTATTCTGAAATGAATAAATGATAATGTAACGATGAAATTTTTTTCTAATAAAAAAATAAAACCACAGCTATGAAAAACCAATTAGAAATTACCGAAACGGCAATGGAATTTTTAGCCGAAAAGAAGCTTCGTTATCCAAAAATCTGGACAGAAGAAGCGATTGTTTTTATAACCGAATTGCATCGAAAATTCGAATCGCAACGAAAATTATTGCTTTTGCAGAGGGAACAAAAACAAGTCACTTTTGATCAGGGAATCATGCCGACTTTTATTCCGGAAACCAAAAGTGTAAGAGAAGGTAATTGGGTGGCTGGAGAAATTCCAAAAGATTTATTAGATCGAAGAGTTGAAATTACCGGACCGGTTGATCGTAAAATGATTATCAATGCTTTGAACTCGGGAGCCAAAACTTTTATGGCCGATTTTGAAGACAGCACTTCGCCAACCTGGCAAAACCTTATGGATGGTCAAGTAAATTTAATCGATGCGGTTAACAAAACAATTGCTTATACGGATTTGATAAAACAGAAATCCTATCATTTAAATGAAAAAATTGCAACGCTAATTGTACGTCCGAGAGGTTTGCATTTGCCGGAAAAACATCTTTTAATTGAAGGAAAAGAAGTTTCGGGTTCTTTGATAGATTTTGGTTTGTATGTTTTTCACAATCATAAAAGACTTTTAGAAAACAATTCTGGCCCCTATTTCTACATTCCGAAATTGGAACATTATCTGGAAGCACGTTGGTGGAATAATGTAATTGATTTTACCGAGGATTATTTGAAATTGAAACGCGGAACGATAAAAGTGACGGTTTTAATTGAAACCATTACGGCAAGTTTTCAATTGGATGAAATCATTTACGAATTGAAAGAACATATCGTAGGCTTGAACTGTGGACGCTGGGATTATATTTTCTCATATATCAAAAAGTTCAGAAAAAATCCAAAATTCATCGTTCCGGACCGCGATCAGGTAAACATGACGTCTCCTTTTATGAATGCCTATTCAAATTTAGTTATTCAAAGATGTCATAAAAGAGGAATTCATGCCATTGGAGGAATGGCCGCGCAAATTCCGATTCGAAATAATGAGGAAGCCAATGCAATTGCTTTCGCAAAAGTAAAAACCGATAAAGAGAGAGAAGTTCGAAACGGTCATGACGGAACCTGGGTAGCACATCCTGATTTAGTTTTATTGGCAAAAGAAATTTTTGATAAAGGAATGCCAACGCCAAATCAAATTCACATTAAAAGAGAACATCGAAAAATTACAGAAGCTGATTTAATTGAACCACCAATTGGAATCATCACTGAAAATGGCGTTCGAAAAAATATCAATGTAGGAGTTTTATATCTGGCTTCATGGCTGAACGGACAAGGTGCTGCCGCATTGCATAATTTAATGGAAGACGCCGCAACGGCTGAAATTTCGAGATCGCAATTGTGGCAATGGCTTCAGAATAAAGTGCTTTTAGATAATGGCAAAAAATTAGATATGGCTTATTATCACGAATTGTCTTTAGATGAATTCAGAAAAATTAAAGAAGAATTAGGCGAAGAAAATCACGAAAAACAACAATTTCCACTAGCAGAAAAAGTACTAGAAAGATTAGTTGTAAATACTGAATTTGTTGACTTTTTGACTATTCCGTGTTACAAATATTTATAACGCTGAGATTTTTAAACACATAGAAACATAGGTTATAAATGTGAATAAAAGAATTTTGAAAAAATCTAGATTTTCACACATAGCTATGTTTGTTTTAAACAAATGAAATGCCTTAACCATAAAGAAAAGCTATGTTTCTATGTGTTAAAAAAAATAAGTCCAGTTAAACTGAACACTTTTAACTGTGGACTGAACACTATTACTTACTAACCACTTTAACTATACTATTTATGAAAACAACAGAAGACAGAATTCAGGAATTGATTAACGATTGGATCACGAACCCGAGATGGAAGGGTGTTGAACGTCCTTACACTGCGAGTGAAGTAGTTACACTTCAGGGGTCTTATCATATTGAGCATTCTATTGCCAAAATGGGAGCGCAAAAATTATGGAGAAAGTTAAAAAGTCAGGATTTTGTGGCTGGTTTGGGCGCGTTGACTGGAAATCAGGCGATTCAGGAAGTCGATGCGGGTTTAGAAGCGATTTATTTAAGCGGATGGCAAGTTGCAGCCGATGCAAATTTGGCGGGAGAAATGTATCCTGATCAATCACTTTATCCGGTAAACAGCGTTCCGATGGTGGTTAAAAAAATTAATAATGCATTGTTACGCGCTGATCAGATTCAGACTGTAAATAATATTGAAGATAAAAAAGATTATTTAGTTCCGATTGTGGCTGATGCCGAAGCAGGTTTTGGGGGAAACCTAAATGCTTTCGAATTAATGAAATCGATGATTGAATCCGGAGCTTCTGGAGTTCATTTTGAAGACCAATTAAGTTCGGCTAAAAAGTGTGGACATCTGGGAGGAAAAGTTTTAGTTCCAACTCAAGAAGCGATTAATAAATTAATTGCTGCACGTTTGGCTTCAGATGTTATGGGTGTTTCAACTTTAATTGTAGCGAGAACGGATGCAGAAGCCGCAAATTTATTGACAAGCGACGCAGATCCTAGAGATAGAAAATTTTTAACTGGGGAAAAAACGGCTGAAGGTTTTTTCTATGTAAAAAACGGAATAGAGCAAGGAATTGCAAGAGGTTTGAGCTATGCACCTTATGCCGATTTAATTTGGATGGAAACCAGTAATCCGGATTTAGAATTTGCAAGAAAATTTGCAACGGCAATGAAAAAAGAATTCCCTGATAAAATGTTGGCTTATAATTGTTCTCCGTCTTTTAATTGGGCAGCAAAATTAACGGTTGCCGAAATGGAAACGTTTAGAGAAGATTTGGCGGCAATGGGATATAAATTCCAGTTCATTACTTTGGCAGGTTTCCATGCTTTGAATACAAGTATGTTTGAATTGTCAAAAGCGTATAAAGAACGCGGAATGGCAGGATATTCTGAATTGCAGGAACGCGAATTCGCTTTACAGAAAAATGGATTCAGAGCGGTAAAACACCAGGCTTTTGTGGGGACTTCTTATTTCGATGCTGTACAAAATACCGTTATGATTGGAAAATCAACCATAACAGCAATGGAACATTCTACGGAGGTTGAGCAATTTTAATTCAAAAGAAAAGCCAGTTCATTGAACTGGCTTTTTTTGTTTTTTTTCAGCCACGAATTCACGAATTTTTATTTTCAAAGATTATCAAAAAATAATTCATGAATTGCTTCGCCCGTTCGCTATCGCTCGGGTCGTGGCGGAAAACTTTATTTCTTCAAAAGTCTAGCCTTCATTTTGCTGAAAAATTCTGGTGTTACACCAATGAAAGAAGCGATTTGTTTTTGAGGAACTTTGTGAACCAATGTTCCGTATTTCTTAGTGAATTTTTCAAAACGTTCTTCGGCAGGTAAACTTAAATTATCCATTAAACGTTGTTGATTCGCCACTAATGAATTTTCAATCAAAATCCTGAAGAAACGTTCTAATTTTGGGATTTCAAGATATAATTGTTCCTGGTTTTCTTTTGAAAGTGAAACCACTTCGGCTTCTTCCAGAACTTCAATAAAAAGCTGACCCGGTTTTTGCGAAAAGAAACTGTACATATCACTCATCCACCAGCCTTGGCAGGCAAATGCTAAAACATGTTCAACAATATTATCATTGATATTAAAGCTTCTTAAAATTCCCGAATTTACAAAATACGAATGTTTGCAAACTTCGCCCGCATTTAATAAAATTGTTTTGGCTTTGTAAGTGTTGGTTTCTAATTTGGATAAAAAATGAGCTTGTTCTTCTGGCGTTAGCGAAACGTGTTTGGCAATATTTTCAAGAATTAACTCCATTATTTTTCTTTTACTAAAGTGAATGAAGTCGCTTTAAAACGATTGTTTTCTACTTTTCCGGTAACCGAAGCTTTGCGAATTGCATTGCAAAAACCATCTTTTGCATGTGCATCGCCATGTTCATCAATTGTAGTTCCGTCAACAAAATAAGCTTTTCCGTCGATTCGAACGGCTAAATCACAACCATTTCCTTTCATCCCAAATTGACATTCGCCACAAGCTGTTTCTACAATTTGAGGTTTTTCGGTTGTTTTTTTATCCTGAGCCTGAGTTGCGATTCCAACAAATAGGAATACTATAAATAGTGCTTTTTTCATTTTTAAGAATTTACGGTTATTAATTTAGAAGTTGCTTTGGCACGCTCTACAATTTCTTCAATTGGAGTTGCAAGAGAATCGTGACTTAAGACAACTCCCATTCGGCGATACGGTCTTGAAGTTGGTTTTCCAAAAATCCTGAAATCTGTTTTTGGTAAAGCCGCTACTTTCTCGATTCCGGTAAAAATTGGATTTGTAGAATCTTCAGATGCTAAAATTACGGCACTTGCTCCGGCTTTTTCTAAAGTAATTTCGAAAATGGGAAGACTTAAAATTGCACGTAAATGCAATTCAAATTCGTTGAAATTCTGAGTTCCTGCTAAAGTTACCATCCCAGTATCATGCGGACGTGGAGAAAGTTCAGAGAAATAAACGCCTTCTTTAGTAAGGAAAAATTCAACTCCAAAAAGTCCAGCTCCGCCAAGCGCTTCGGTAATTTTTTCGGCCATATCTTGTGCTTCGTATAAGTCTTTTTCTGAAACCAAAGCCGGTTGCCAGCTTTCCTGATAATCACCGCGTTCTTGTCTGTGGCCAATTGGAGCGCAAAACAATGTTGGGTTATTATTTTGAGTAATCGTTAAAAGTGTAATTTCTGAATCAAAATCAACAAAAGCTTCCACAATAACTTCAATAACATCGCCACGCGAACCCGCAACCGCATATTGCCAAGCTTTTTCGATATCGCTTTCTGTTTTGATAGTAGATTGTCCTTTTCCAGACGAAGACATTAAAGGTTTTACTACGCACGGAATTCCAACTTCCTGAACGGCTTTTTGAAGTTCTTCTGCTGAAGTTGCATATTGGTATTTGGCTGTTTTTAGTCCAAGTTCTTTTGAAGCTAAATCACGAATGGCTTTACGGTTCATGGTAAAGTTGGCCGCTTTCGCTGAAGGAACAACGGTAATTCCTTGTTTTTCGTAATCGTAAAAACGTTCGGTGCGAATGGCTTCTATTTCAGGAACTATAAAATCGGGTTTATGTTTGGCTACGATTCGGTCCAGTGCTTCGCCGTCGAGCATGTTGATTACTTCAAAACCGTGAGCAACCTGCATGGCTGGTGCATTTTCGTAACTATCAACTGCAATTATGGTTTGTCCGATTCGTTGAGCGGCAATGACAAATTCTTTGCCTAATTCGCCTGAACCGAGGAGTAGTATTTTCATAGGGGGAGTTTGAAATTTTGGAATAGTAAAAGTAGGAAAAAATGTTTTTAACCGCAAAGTTCGCAAAGATATACGCGAAGAACGCAAAGCTTTGTTTTGAAGTAAAATAAAAAGGTTCGCAAAGATTATTAAAATCTTTGCGAACCTTGCGTAATCCCTTTGCGAACCTTGCGGTTAAACTATCTAGTGAAAATGATCTTCTTCAATTTCAAATTCGGCATCTTTTTCCCAAATTTCCATTTCACAAGGTTTACAGTTAAATTTAAGTTTGTATTCGAGTTCACCTTGTTTCAATACCAATGGTTCTTTTACCTTAACACCAACAATGTCTTTTTGGTGTATCGGGCATTTTTTTAATTCGTATTTGATGCAATATTTCGTTGTCATTACACGAGATTTTCCAGGGTCCCATTGTAATTCGAATGCTTTTTCGATTTCGGTAACACCATGACGTTCGTAGAATTTACGAGCAGTTTTGTTTGAAACATTGTACATGAAATCTAATTTAGTTTCAGGATACGGATGTGACGTTTTTACCAATTGGTGTTCTTCGCGTTTGTAATTTGCCAAACGAATTTCAGTTAACTGATCGTAAACTGTTCTTCTCATTTCGTTGATTTTTGAAATAGGAAGGAACCAGTTTTGAGAAAACATAATGTTGATTTCATCAGCAGTATAAGGGGTAAAACCTGTTTTTGCTAATTGCGTTTTGATATTTTCTTCGATTGATTCGCCAGTTTTAGTCTGCTCTTTTGAGTGTTCTAAATTTACGATGCTTACATTTCCGTCTTCATCGGTAGCGATTAACTCAAAACCTGATTCATTTTCTGTAAGTAATAAAGTCGTGCTGATTTTTCGAACCGCACTATCTTCTCTTTCAACAATTTTAATAAAAGCAGCGTCGTTATTTCTGTAAATAAAAGTTCCGTCTTTTATTTCTTTAAGAACGTTTGGATATATTTTACCGTTTTCGGCTTTGTTTACGTAGATTCCGTCCGCTTCGTTGTTTTCGTTGATGAAACAAAGTCCGTCACCGTTATTTAGGAATTCGCCGTTTTCGATTTCGTAAGCGTTTCCAACAGTTCTGATTAATTTACCAATATATTGACCTTTTGATTTTGGGCTTTCCCAAGAACCAATAGAGCTGTGTCTTTCGTTTACAAAATAATCGGTGTAACCGCGGTTGAAAGTTCTGCTCAAAGACGAATCAAAAGTATAAGTACATTTTCCAGAAGAAGCTTTCATGTATTTATCGCTTCCTTCGCCTTCTAAATAACTATCTAGTTTTTGGCGTAAATACGATACGTTATTTTTTACATAAACAACATCTTTTAATCTTCCTTCAATTTTAAAGGAAACAATTCCAGCTTCAATTAAATTCGGAATCTGTTCTGAAATATCTAAATCTTTAATCGAAAGCAAGTGACTGTTTTTGATTAAAGTTTCTCCGTTTCCGTCGATTAAGTTATAAGGTAAACGACAGTTTTGAGCGCAAGAACCACGATTAGCGCTGCGTTCTCCGTTGGCCACACTCATATAACAGTTTCCACTAAAAGAAACACATAAAGCTCCGGTTACGAAAAATTCTAATTCAACATCGGCGTGGTCGTATATCGTTTTAATTTGATGTAGATTTAATTCGCGTGCTAAAACGACACGTTTGATTCCGGCATCTTTAAGGAATTTAATTTTGTCCGCATCACGATTATTGGCTTGTGTACTGGCGTGAAGTACGATAGGAGGTAAGTCCATTTCCATAATCGCCATATCCTGAATAATCAAAGCATCGACACCAATATCGTATAATTCCCAAATCATTGAGCGACAGGTTTCTAATTCATTGTCGTATAAAATGGTATTCATAACGACAAAAACCTGAGCGTTAAATAAATGCGCATATTGCACTAAAGCGGCAACATCTTCAATAGAGTTGTTGGCATTTGAACGGGCACCAAATTGTGGAGCACCAATATAAACGGCATCGGCTCCACTGTTTATGGCAGCCATTCCCCCAATTAAATCTTTTGCTGGAGCTAATATTTCAATCTTCTTCTTCATTTCTAGTACTTTAGGCTTTTGTGGTATTCACGCAAAAAAGTTTGCAAAGTTCTTATAAATAATTCGAGTTTGCTAATACTGAAGTGACTTTTTTTGAAATAGTTAGGTTATATGGAATGAATTGATTTTATTTCTCGTCAACGGATTAAAATCCATGATGAATGAAAACAAAAAAACTACCCAGTTTTATAAACCAGATAGTTTTCTTCTCAAAAAAAATAGCATCAATTATTATGACGATCTTTTCGTTTTAATTTTATCCAATGTACTTTGGATGCTGTTTAATTGTTTTGAAACAATGGCAATTTGACTTCCGTCCAATTCATTTTTCTCAAGTGCCATTTTGAATTTTTCAACGGCAGCTTCTTCTCCTGTAATACAAGCATTGATAATGGCTTCAGTATCTCCACCTGTGAAAGATGACTTAATGTCAATCCAGGTACGGTGTAAAGCTCCTAATGGACCTCCACCAGAAGTATCTGTTGATTTTCCCAGTTTATTGATTTGATCTTGTAATTCAACTATGAATAAGGCACGTTCGCGGGCGTACTCTAAAAAATCAGCTTTGATAATAAGATCTTCTACGTGTTCTGCTGCATTGGTGTATCCTAGTTTCCCGTCTTCCAAAATAGAAATTAATCCTTCTAAAGTATTAACTGCTTCTGTTGTGGTTTCTTCTGTATGTATCATAACTTTTAATTTTAAATTAATGTATAATACAAAGTTGGGATTTTAATGAACCTTATGTCTTATAGAATTACAATGAGTGTTTATAAGATTGTGGAATGGGAATTTTGAAAGCGAAAATTTGTTTCATGCAGATATTGCAGATTTTTTTTATTTCTTTTGAAATGAAACTTCTCATTGACCGTTTTGCGTGAGGGATAGTAGTGGAAAACCCATAGCCTGACGAAGGAAGTGCGAGGACTTGTAGCGGATAGCCCGGTTCGCCGCGACGAAACACGCCCAAAATAAGCATAAAAAAAACAGCTTAAAGTATAAAGTGATGAAACTTTGAACCTTAAGCCGTTTTAATAAAACTATTTATATTTTTATACAGTCAAAGCTTCTTTGATTCTGCGTAATGCTTCTTTTAAAATATCATCGCTTGTCGCGTAAGAAAAACGAATACAATTTGGATTTCCGAAAGCGTCACCTGTTACCGTTGCTACGTTAGCCTCAGCTAAAAGATACATCGAAACATCGTTTGCATCTTTAATTTCAGTTCCTCTTAAAGTTTTTCCGAAGAAAGAAGAAACGTCTGGGAATACGTAAAAAGCTCCTTCAGGAACGTTGATTTTTACTCCTGGAATTTCTTTTAATAACCCAACTACTAAATCTCTACGCGTGTGGAAAGCCTGAACCATGTGGTTTAATACACTTGGATCTGCATCTACAGCAGTAATTGTAGCGCGTTGTGCTACAGAATTTGCTCCTGAAGTTACTTGTCCCTGAATTTTTGTACATGCTTTTGCAATGAATTCAGGTGCTCCGATATAACCAATTCTGTATCCTGTCATTGCGAATGCTTTTGCAACTCCGTTTACAGTGATTGTTTTTTCTAACATTCCAGGAATTGAACCGATACTGCAGAAAGTTCCAGAGAAATTGATGTGCTCATAAATCTCATCTGCAACTACATATATATTTGGATGTTTTTCTAAAACTTTTGCAAGCGCTGTTAACTCTTCTCTGCTGTAAACAGAACCTGAAGGGTTACAAGGCGAACTGAACCACATCATTTTTGTTTTTGGTGTGATAGCAGCTTCTAATTGTTCTGGAGTGATTTTGAAATCAGTATCTACAGAAGTTGGAACTTCAACAGGAACTCCGCCTGAAAGTTTTACAATTTCGAAGTAAGATACCCAATATGGTGCAGGTAAGATAACCTCGTCACCATCGTTTAGCATTACTTGTGCAATGTTGTATAAAGATTGTTTTGCTCCTGTAGAAACTACGATTTGAGTTGGTTTGTACTCTAATCCATTGTCTCTTTTGAATTTTATGGAGATTGCTTCTCTCAATTCTAAATAACCTTCTACTGGAGAATAGGTGCTATAATTTTCGTCAACTGCTTTTTTAACAGCTTCTTTAATAAAGTCTGGTGTATTGAAGTCTGGTTCGCCCAAACTTAAACTGATAATGTCTTTTCCTTGTGCTTTTAATTCACGTGCTAAAGCAGCCATTGCCAAGGTTTGTGATGTCGCTAAGTTGTTAATTCTGTCCGAAAGAATATGATTCATTATAAAAATTTTGAATGTCCTTAATTTCAACTTTAATTAAGGAAGGTTAATTATTAATAGATTTTTTATGCTAGTTCAGGTTTCATTCCAAGATCACGTAAATGCTTAAAGTGAGCAATTACGGCATCTGTCATCGTTCTGTATTCGTAATACGGTAAGTTGCATTCTTTTGCAGTTTCTTTTACAATTTTTGCAATTTTACCATAATGAATATGGCTGATATTTGGAAAAATATGGTGTTCGATTTGGTGATTCAATCCGCCAGTGTACCAGTTTACGATTGCGTTTTTAGGTGCAAAATTAGTTGTAGTAAACAATTGGTGAATGGCCCAGGTATTGTCCATTTCGCCTAATTCGTTTGGTGATGGATTTGTAGTTTCTTCTACAACGTGTGCTAATTGAAAAACAACACTCAGAATTAATCCTGCAGTATAGTGCATGATGAAGAAACCAATTAAAACTTTCCACCACGTGATTCCTATAACTAACGGAAGAACAATCCAGATAGAAACATAAATTACTTTCGTGATGATTAAAGTTGTCCAAAGAATTTTTGGGCTTTTTGGTTCTCCGTAAGATAATTTTCTTTTTAAGTAACTTCTCATTTGCTTAAAATCGGTTGTAATAGCCCAATTGAAAGTCAACAATCCGTATAAGAAAACAGAATAATAATGTTGAAAACGGTGAAAACTATGCCATTTCGCATCTTTTGTAAAACGAATAATTCTTCCGGCATCTAAATCTTCGTCGTGTCCGGGAATATTAGTATAGGTATGGTGTAATACATTGTGTTGTACTTGCCAGTTGTAAACGTTTCCTGCGAGAACATAAATAGTTCCGCCCATGAATTTGTTGATCCAGTTTTTAGTTGAAAATGAACCGTGATTTCCGTCGTGCATTACGTTCATTCCAACTCCAGCCATTCCAATTCCGATAACGATTGATAATAGCAGCATTACCCAAAACGGCATGTCAAGCGTAAGGATTAAAAAGTAAGGTGTT
The DNA here is from genome assembly GCF_058808175.1 of Flavobacterium sp. GW821-FHT11G01. Lineage (NCBI taxonomy): Bacteria > Pseudomonadati > Bacteroidota > Flavobacteriia > Flavobacteriales > Flavobacteriaceae > Flavobacterium > Flavobacterium sp. GW821-FHT11G01. The sequence continues at coordinate 112,901 of NZ_JBXARK010000003.1, forward strand.
AAAAAAACAGCAAATAAAATGACCGCTTTTAAGTGTAACTTCCAATTTCCAGTTTTCTGAATATTATTCTCCTTGAAGTAATTGTTTACCCGAGAGTTAAGTGTTCTGAAAAATTTCAGATTGTCTTGCCTTGCAAATGTAGGTGCGGTGTTATTCATAACTATTTTAAATAGGTTTCAAAGGTAATTATTATAAATTCTCAATTTGCAAAATTGAGTTAAATATTTCAATCGTAAAGTAGTACTTTTGTTAAAAAATTAGAGCAATGGATGAGATATTGAAATATTTTCCGGATTTGACCGATCTTCAAATCGAACAATTTCAAAAATTAGACTTTTTATACCACGATTGGAATGAAAAAATCAATGTAATTTCAAGAAAAGATATTGATGCCTTATATACAAAACATATTTTGCATTCGCTTGGAATTGCAAAAATCATGAAATTCGAACCGGGAGCAACAGTTTTGGACGTTGGAACTGGTGGAGGATTTCCAGGAATCCCGTTAGCGATTCTTTTTCCGGAAACTCGTTTTTATTTGATTGACGTAATTGCCAAAAAAATAAAAGTGGTTCAGGGTGTCGTTGATGCATTAGAATTAAAAAATGTAAAAGCTGAACAAAAACGTGCTGAATTGGTAAAAGGAGATTTCGATTTTATTGTAAGTCGTGCCGTTACCAACATGCCGGATTTTGTTTCGTGGATAAAAGATAAAATTAAGAAACAGCATAAACATACTTTGAAAAATGGAATTCTTTATCTTAAAGGAGGAGATTTAACCGAAGAATTGGCTGCTTTTCCAAAAGCTACTTTATACGATTTGGCAGATATTTTTGAAGATGAATTTTTTGAAACCAAAAAAGTCGTGCATTTGCCGTTAAAGTTTCAGCCTTAGAAAAAAGTTTTTCTTGTTTCAGGTTTCAAGTTTTGTTGGAATCTATAAAAAAATAAAAGCCGAATCTAAATTTAGATTCGGCTTTTTTATATTGACTTTAAGACTTTCGACTTTCCAACTTTAAGACTATCCTAAAAATGGATATCTGTAATCTTCCGGAGTAACAAAAGTTTCTTTGATCGTTCTTGGAGAAGCCCAACGTAGTAAGTTCAATGCAGAACCTGCTTTATCGTTAGTTCCTGAAGCTCTCGCTCCACCAAAAGGCTGCATTCCAACAACAGCTCCTGTTGGTTTATCGTTGATGTAGAAGTTACCAGCAGCATTTTGCAATTTCGTAGTCGCTACTTCAATAGCATAACGATCTTGACTAAATACAGCTCCGGTTAAAGCATACTCAGAAGTAGTATCAACTAATTCTAAAGTCTCTTCCCATTTTGCATCTTCGTAAACATAAATCGTGATAACTGGTCCGAATAATTCGGTTTCCATTGTGGTATATTTTGGATTTGTAGTTACAATAACTGTTGGCTCAATAAAGTAACCTACAGATTTATCGTAATTTCCACCGATGATGATTTCAGCATCAGCATCTTTTTTAGCCTGATCGATATAACTCGCTAATTTATCAAAAGAACCTTCGTGAATAACTGCAGTAATAAAGTTTCCAAAATCTTCCGGAGAACCCATTTTCATTGATTTTACATCGGCAATTAATTGTTCTTTTACAGCTGGCCATAAACTTTGCGGGATATAAGCTCTTGAAGCTGCAGAACATTTTTGTCCTTGAAATTCAAATGCACCACGAGTAATACCTGTAGTCACTTGTTTTACGTTAGCGCTTGGGTGTGCAATGATAAAATCTTTACCACCAGTTTCTCCAACGATTCTTGGATATGTTTTGTAATTGTGAATATTTGCACCAATTTTAGCCCAGATATCTTTAAATACGTGAGTTGATCCTGTGAAGTGAACTCCAGCAAAATCGCGGCTTGCTAAAACAGTATCAGTAATCATTAAAGCGTCTCCAAAAACAACGTTGATAACGCCATCAGGAACACCAGCTTCTTTGAAAACTTCGATAATTATTTTTGCAGAAAAAACCTGGCTATCACTTGGTTTCCAAACCACAACGTTACCCATCATAGCAGCACTTGCAGGAAGGTTTGCAGCGATAGCAGTAAAGTTAAAAGGAGTAATTGCGTAAACAAAACCTTCAAGAGGTCTGTATTCTAAACGATTCCATGTTGTAGAATCAGATTTTGGCTGATCTCCATAAATTTGAGTCATGAACTCTACGTTGTAACGTAAAAAGTCAATCAATTCGCAAGAAGCATCAATTTCTGCCTGGTGAATATTTTTAGATTGTCCAATCATAGTTGCAGCGTTGATACGAGCTCTGTATGGACCAGCAATAAGTTCAGCAGCTTTTAAGAAAATAGCAGCACGTTGTTCCCATGCCATATTTGCCCATGCTTTTCTTGACTCAAGTGCATTGGCAATTGCTTTTTCGATATGTTGTTTTTCAGCTAAATGATAAGTTCCAACGATATGTTTGTGATCGTGTGGAGCTGAAATAGTTTTAGTATTTCCAGTTTTGATTTCTTCACTTCCAATGTATAATGGCACATCAATTTTTGAGTTCCACATTGTAGTGTAAGCTGCCTGAACGGCTGCTTTTTCTGGTGAGTTTGGTGCGTAACCTTTTACTGGTTCGTTTACCGCTTTTGGTACATGAAAGAATCCTTTTAACATGGGATAAATTATTTTAAAATTACGAATTGTCTAATTTTTTACAAAAGTACAAATGAAAATTTGATTATATCACAATACAATATTAAAAAGTTGTAATTTAATAAACTAATCCCGCGAAACTATAAAATGACTTGATTGATAAATAGTTAAATTTGATACAATGTCCCTAAATGGTTTGTAAAACAGCAAAATGGTAACCAAATGAAAATCCCACTCTTAGCTTTTAATGATAAAGGAATTTACTGTCAACAGGCCGACGTTTATCTCGATCCGTGGCGGCCAGTAAAAAATGCAATTATTACACACGGGCATGCTGATCATTCGCGTTGGGGAAATCAAAATTATATTACACACCACACCAATATTCCAATAATCCGACATCGGTTAGGAGAAATAAATGTTACGGGAAAAGAATGGGGAGAAACCTTTGTAATCAACAATGTGAAATTTTCTCTGCATCCTGCCGGACACATTATTGGGAGTTCTCAAATTCGGGTAGAACACAAAGGCGAAGTCTGGGTTTTTACCGGAGATTATAAAACCGAAGATGACGGAATTTCTGTTCCGTATGAAGTTGTAAAATGCGACACTTTTATAACCGAATGTACTTTTGGTTTGCCCGCCTTTAACTGGACGCCGCAAGCCGAAGTAATTACAGAAATTAATAATTGGTGGGCAGAAAATAAGGCAGATGGAAAAACTTCGATTCTTTTTGGATATTCTCTGGGTAAAGCGCAACGACTTTTGAAATATCTTGATACCGATATCGGAACGATTTATACGCACGGCGCTATAGAAAACATGACGAATGTTTTACGTCCAATGGTTGATTTTCCACCCACGACATTAGTGACGCGTGAAACCAAAAAAGAAGATTTATTAGGAAACATTGTTCTTGCACCACCAAGCGCGCACGGAAGTATCTGGATCAGAAAAATGACACCTTTTGTGACGGGTTCTGCCAGTGGCTGGATGGCGTTTCGCGGAGCAAGACGCAGACGCGCTATTGATAAAGGTTTCGTTTTGAGTGATCATTGTGATTGGTTTTCTTTATTGGATAGTATAAAAGCGACAGGAGCAGAAAAGATAATTTGTACACACGGTTATACCGATATTTTCTCCAAATATTTAAGAGAATTGGGTTACGATGCCAGAACCGAAAAAACGCAATATGAAGGCGAAACGGCTGAAATGGAAAAGGAAGTTGAAACTGAGAAAGAAATAGAATGAAAAACTTCGCCCAACTTATAAAGACACTTGACAGTTCGAATAAAACGAACGTAAAAGTCGACGCCCTGACTACGTATTTTAAAAATGCATCGCCAGAGGATAAAGTTTGGACTATTGCCATTCTTTCACATCGTCGTCCGCCAAGACCTGTTAATACAACTTTATTGCGTATTTGGGCAAATGAATTGGCTAATATCCCACTTTGGCTTTTTGAAGAAAGTTACCATATTGTTGGCGATTTGGCTGAAACAATTGCGTTGATTATTCCCACTACAAAAGAACATTCTGATAAAAGTTTAACGGAATATCTTCAGGAAATTATAGCCTTAAAAAAGAAATCTGATGTAGAAAAAAAGGAATATCTTCATCAAAACTGGCTGGCATTGAATTATTACGAACGTTTTGTTTTTACCAAATTAATTACCGGAAGTTTAAGAATCGGCGTAAGCCAAAAATTAATGACCAGAGCACTTTCAAAAGCAGAAGATGTTGATGAAGATGCTTTGGCGTATAAATTAATGGGAAATTGGGATCCAAACACGATCACTTTTCAGGAATTGATTTTGGATGAAAAGAACAGCGATTATTTATCAAAACCTTATCCGTTTTATTTGGCGTATCCCATTGAAGGCGAAATTGATAATCTTGGAAATCCCGAAGATTGGTCAGTAGAACATAAGTGGGACGGAATTCGATCACAGACAATCATCCGCGAAAGCGAAATTTATGTATGGTCAAGAGGCGAGGAGTTGGTAACTGATAAATATCCGGAGTTTCAATCTTTTGTTGGTTTGATTCCAAACGGAACTGTAATTGATGCCGAAATTTTAGCTTTTCCGGAAGGAGAAATTGGAACTTTCAATGATTTACAAACTAGAATTGGTCGCAAAACGATATCAGCAAGTTTACTCGAAAAAGTCCCTGTAATTTTAAAGGCTTACGATATTTTAGAATGGGAAGGTCAGGATATTCGAAATTTACCTTATTCCGAAAGAAGATTATTATTAGAACAATTATATGATTCCATTAAAGATAAAACAGCCGCTTTTCAATTATCAGAAAGAGTTTTACTCCATTCCTGGGAAGATGTTGCGGCAGAAAGAATGCGCGCCCGAGAAATGAAAAGCGAAGGGTTAATGATTAAACGCAATGATTCGACGTACCAGGTAGGAAGAAAAAAAGGCGATTGGTGGAAATGGAAGATTGAACCCTTAGTGATCGACGCCGTTTTAACTTATGCAATGCGTGGTCACGGGCGACGATCGAATCTGTTTACCGATTATACTTTTGCGCTGTGGCAAACAAATGAAAAAGAAGAAAGAGAACTCGTAACTTTCGCAAAAGCCTATTCCGGTTTAACCGATGCGGAATTCAGGAAAGTAGATGATTTTATCAAAAAAAACACTTTAGAAAGATTTGGTCCCGTTCGAAGTGTTACACCAAAATTAGTTTTCGAAATTGGTTTCGAAGGAATCGCACTTTCCAAAAGGCATAAAAGTGGTGTTGCAACACGTTTTCCAAGAATTTTAAGATGGCGACAAGACAAAAAAATTGAAGATGCCAATTCAATTGAAGATTTAAAAAGTATGATTTCGTAAAAGGTTCAAAGGGACAAAGTAACAGAGTTTCAAAGAAAAAAACCTTAGGAAACCGCTTTGTCCCTCTGAGCCTTTGCAACTTTGAACCTTATAAAAAATGAACAGAGAAGAACTATATACAATTGCAGAAAACTGGTTTCGGGATCAGGGTTGGAAATCTTTTCCGTTTCAAACTCAAACCTGGACTGCATTTCTGCAAGGCAAAAACGGTTTATTGAACGCTCCAACGGGAAGCGGAAAAACCTATGCTTTATGGTTTCCCATCGTTCTTGATTACATCAAAACAAATCCTGACTTTAAAACTAAACATAAACCCGGATTAAAAGCAATTTGGATTACGCCTTTGCGAGCACTTTCTGTCGAAATAAAACAAGCAGCTGAACGAATTATTACCGATTTAGATTTGCCATTGACTGTTGGAATTCGTTCCGGAGATACTTCGCAAAGTGAACGAACAAAGCAAAGCAAAAAAATGCCAGATTTATTGATTACAACTCCTGAAAGTCTGCAACTACTTTTAGCATCAAAGGAATTTGCCAAAACCTTTGCGAACTGCTCTGCAATTGTTGTTGATGAATGGCATGAATTATTAGGTACAAAGCGTGGTGTTCAAATGGAATTGGCTTTGTCCCGATTAAAAACAGTTGCGCCAAAAATGAAAATTTGGGGAATTTCCGCCACTATTGGAAATCTCGAATTAGCACAACAAGTATTGTTAGGTGTCAATTCAGAAGCGTATGAAAATTCGGTTTTGATTAAAGCACACATCAACAAAAAAATAAAAATAGAATCGATTCTCCCTGAAAAAATGGAAAGTTACCCGTGGCGCGGGCACATGGGTTTGCACTTGATTGATGAGGTGGCAAAAATCGTCAGAAAAAGCAAAACAACTTTGATTTTTACGAATGTACGTTCTGCTTGTGAAATGTGGTTTCAGGCGCTCTTAGAAAAATATCCGGAATTTGCCGGCGATATGGCGATGCATCATGGAAGCATTAGCAGAGAAACGCGTTTGTGGGTAGAAAATGCCATAAGAGATGAGGAATTAAAAGTGGTTGTTTGTACATCTAGTTTAGACTTAGGTGTTGATTTTGCGCCGGTAGAAACAATTATTCAGGTTGGCGGACCAAAAGGTGTTGCACGATTTTTACAAAGAGCCGGAAGAAGCGGTCATCAACCCGGCAAAGAAAGTGTAATTTACTTTTTGGCGACACATGCAATGGAATTGATAGAAGCTTCTGCCTTAAAAAAAGCGGTTGCTAAAACTGTTGTCGAAGATCGAATGCCATATTTGAACAGTTGGGATGTGTTGGTGCAATATCTCAATACTTTAGCGGTTTCCGATGGCTTTTTCCCAAATGAAATTTTTGAAGAAGTCAGACAAACATTCTGTTTTCAGAATATTACAAAAGAAAACTGGAATTGGGTCTTAAATTTTATCACAAATGGAAGTCAGAGTTTACAAGCCTATGATGAATATAAAAAAGTAGAAATTGAAGAAGACGGACGTTTTAAAATCAACAGCCGACTTATCGCTATGCATCATCGAATGCAGATTGGAACAATTGTTGGCGATGCAGCTTTAAACGTTAAGTTTTTAAGTGGAGGTTATATTGGCTCGATTGAAGAATGGTTTGCTTCAAAATTACAACCTGGCGATGTTTTTACATTTGCGGGAAAAAGATTAGAATTGTTTCGGGTTAAAAACATGCAGGTTTTAGTTCGAAAAGCAGATCCGAAAAAAGCCTCTCGTGTTGTAAGCTGGATGGGCGGACGTATGACATTATCAGCGCAAATGAGCGAATTGTTGCGAGAAGAATTATATGCTGCAAATACAGAAAATTTAACACCCGAATTAAAAGCTTTGCGTCCTCTTTTTGAAAGACAACGCAAAGAAAGTATCGTTCCCAATGATAATGAATTTTTAATTGAAACCTTTAAAACGCGAGAAGGTTTTCATGCCATTTTCTACCCTTTTGAAGGGCGTTATGTTCATGAGGCATTGGCAAGTTTAATTTCGTATCGCATTAGTTTGCTTTCGCCGATTACTTTTTCTCTGGCGTATAATGACTACGGATTTGAGCTATTATCAGATCAGGAAATTGATATGCAGGCGGTGTTTGATAATAACTTATTTACAACAGAATATGTTCATCATGATTTGCAAAAAAGCCTGAATTCTACTGAAATGGCACGAAGAAAATTTCGGGATATTGCCGTTATCGCTGGTTTAGTTTTCACAGGAATGCCTGGAAAACCAATTAAAACAAGACATTTGCAAAGCGGATCGCAGTTGCTTTTTGAAGTTTTTCGCGATCACGAACCTGATAATTTATTGCTGCAACAAGCTTTTATAGAAACATTTGAACATCAGTTAGAAGAAGGGCGTTTGATTCAGGCGATGGAAAGAATCAATAGCCAGAATATTGTTTGGAAGCAATGCAATAAGCCAACTCCATTTAGTTTTCCGATAATCACAGATCGACTTAGAGAAAAATTATCCAGCGAAACTTTGCAGGAAAGAATTAAAAAGATGACGGCCAGCTATATGAAATAAGGATACAGTATGAAAATTAATATAAACAATCAACATTTAGTGTTACACCAATCTGGCGCTGCTTTTTGGGAAGAAGAAAAAATACTCTTCATTTCTGATTTGCATTTAGGAAAGATTGGCCATTTTAGAAAACACGGAATGGCGATTCCTGAAAAGGCAGTTTTAGAAAATTTTACCAGATTAAATACGGTTTTAGAATTATTTGACTCTGAAACCATTATTTTTTTAGGAGATTTATTCCACAGTAAAATCAATAACGAATGGAATTTTTTTTCAGAATGGACAAAAACACATTCTCAGAAAATTATTTTGATTGAAGGCAATCATGATATCATTTCAAAACAGTATTATTTAGATTTGAATATTGAGGTTTATTCCGAATTAATTATTCATGATTTTTTGTTGACCCATCATCCATCAGAAAGAGAACAACTATTTAATTTTTGCGGACACATTCACCCGGGAATAAAATTAAAAGGAATGGGCAGACAGTTTTTGAGCTTGTCTTGTTTTTTTAGAAAACCAAATCAAATGATTTTTCCTGCTTTTGGAGAATTCACAGGTAATTTTTATTTGATTCCCGAAGAAAACGATCAAATATACGCCATTACAAAAGAGGAAGTAATAGAAATAAAACGTTGAATTAGTTCAATGCAAACGGAGCACACATTCTAAAAGTCGGAACAATAACTTTGAATGTTTTGGTAGTAGTAAAATTGATCATATTAAAATGACCTTTCATTGCACCGTAAGGAGATGAAAGCAAACAACCAGAGCTGTAAGTATGATTTTCTCCAGGTTTTAAAACTGGTTTTTTCCCAATAACGCCTTCACCGTCAACGATATCAATATCATTTAAAGAATCGAAAATTTCCCAGTGACGAGAAGTTAATTGTACTGAATCTTTGCTGTGGTTTTCAATCGTAACTACGTAGCTAAAGGCAAAGTGGATCTTGTAGTTTTTGAAGTAAGTACCTTCAAAACTAGTCAAAACCGATATTTTTATGCCTCTTGTAATCTGAGAAACCATACTAACGTAGTATATATGTGAGTGTTATACGTGCAAACTTACGAAAAAAAATCGTTCAACGAAATCCTTTAACAATGTTTTAATTAGTGATGTTTATTGAGTTTGCGTTTCCTTTTCCGATAACTCTTTCGTATCGATCTGAACTATGTTTGTAATAAACCAGTATAGTGTACTCGTTTTCTGTTTGATAGAAATTACCATCAATAGCATTTTCATAATCAATTACACCTTTTTTATCGGCCACGCGATACTCAAAATTGGTAAAACCCTGTTTGATCATGACCGCTTTTTCGTAAACTCCTTTTTGTTCATTGTAATCCATTTTATATTCTGGAGATAAACTGTAATTATTGAACATTCCAACAATATAAATGTCTTTATTTGAACGGAAAGCGGGAGCCGAAAGACTAAAGTAAACCCAGGCATAATCTGCTTCTATTTCCTGATTGGAACCGTTGATGTTTTTAACCACAAAATTTCCATCTACATCTTCATATAAAGTATAAATTTGGTTTGCTCTTGCCTGATTGGTGTATAAAAAGGAACTGTAAATATCGTTCGCCGAACCTACTTTTGCAACATTATTACTCGCGGCACGGATGTCTTTATTCTCAAAATATAAAAATTCATTTCCAGCCCAAAATTGTGTTTCTTTATCGTATTTATAAACCATTTGGTTTCCAATAGTATATTGTGGAACAATATTTTTGATGCTGGTATTAAAATCACCATTTTGTAATAACATTACTTTTACATTTTGTAAAGGGGTCTGAAAAACAATGTCATTTGAAAGTACAGTAAATTCGAGGTTTTGTTTATAATCAATGTTGCTGAGGTTTCGGCTTCGTTTTACTACAGCTCCAACCGTTGAATGATCTTCGAACAATATAAATTTTCTGGAGAAAACAACTTCCCGATCTTCATTCAGAATTCTCAACATATAATTGCCCGAAATTCTCAATTGCGTGGTAAACTGATTAGGAAAAGAAAGACGATAATGCGAAAAAGCCTGAAGGGTATTAAAAGAATTCGAATAATCTGTAATTCTTTGATTGTCAAAACCACGAACATAATCCGTTTTCGGAATATCAGTCGGCATCCAGTTATAATCGCAATGAATTACATCAAAATAATAATTGGCTTCATTACCAAACAAATCATCAAATTGCAATTCAAATACAGAACCCAATTCGAAAATCGGTACTACATTATTTCCATTCTGAATAAATGAAACGGTTTTGATATTATACGGAGGAGTAACTTCGGTTTGTACTTCCTGGGCTTTCGCCGAAGTAAAAATGAAAAATAAAAGTAGACTTTGAAATAAAAATTTTGGCATCTTATTACGTTGTAAGATTGTAAATATAACAATTTATACAACGAAAAATAAGACGTTTTATTGGTTTTAAGAACAATTTATCAGGAACCCAAAATGTATCTCAAATTAACTTCAATTTCGTCGTTGATATAACTTTCTTCTAAAAGAGAATCAGATAACAGCTTTTTGTTTTCCTGTAATTTGATTATTTTTTCTTCTACCGTATTTTTCGAAATAAATCTGACAACATTTACTTTATTTAATTGTCCAATTCGGTGCGCTCTTCCAACTCCTTGTTTTTCGGCAAAAGGATTCCACCATGGATCTAAGAATAAAACATAAGAGGCTTTGGTGATATTCAAACCAACGCCACCTGCTTTAAGCGAAATAAAAAATAACAAAGGTTCTTCTTTTTCCTGAAACAGTTTTACTTGTTGTTCTCTTTTACTGGCAGGAGTTTCGCCTGTAATTTCACAATATTGTATTTTGTTTTCTTTGCACCAGGTAGTGTAGAAATTCAAATTAGTTACAAACGAACTGAAAATAATAGTCTTTTGTTTTCCTTTGACTAAATTTTCCAGATAATTAGTGACTGCAATATATTTCCCGGAATCAATTTCAGATTCCTGATCGATCATTTTTGGATGATTACTCAGCTGTCTTAACTTCATTAAAGTGTTGATAATGCTAATTTTATCAGGGCTGGAACCATCTGTTTTTAATAGAAAATTACGAGCTTTTGATTTTTCCTGTTCATATAGTTTTTCCTGTTCAGGATCCATATCACAATAATAAATCTGTTCTGTTAATTCCGGTAAATCCTTCAAAACCTGTTCTTTCGTTCGTCGCAAAATATAAGGCTGAACCAAATTTTTCAATTCAGATAAGCTATTTTCGTCCTGCTTTTTCTCAATTGGGATTTTAAAATTTTCTGCAAAAAAAGTATAAGTTCCTAAAATATCCGGATTTATAAACTGCATTTGCGACCATAAATCGTCCAGTGAGTTTTCGATAGGAGTACCACTTAAGGCAATTTTGTGACCCGTATTTATTTTGTTGATGGCTTTAAAAATCTTAGAATTTTTATTTTTGATGTATTGACTTTCGTCTAAAATTAAATAACGAAAATCATATTTTTCTAAAATTGAAATATCACGATGAACAATGCTGTAGCTGGTAAAAATTAAATCTGTTGATGCTAATCTACTCGCTAATAGTTTTCTGTCGTTACCTACATATTGCATTCTTGAAAAATGCGGTGTGAATTTTCCAGATTCATTAAACCAGTTAAAAACCAGTGAGGAAGGCAAAACAATCAAAGCCTTGAGAGGTTCTCTTTCAATTGTAGTTTCGTTGGCGAACAAATCAAAATTTGTAGTTTTTGTAGTAAAACCTAATTGTTCCTGAACGGCAACCAAAACAGCCAAAGTTTGCAATGTTTTTCCGAGTCCCATATCGTCAGCAAGACAAGCGCCTAAATTGGAATTGAAATGACCTAAAAGCCATTTTACACCCTCAATTTGGTACGGTCTTAAAGTTGCTTTTAGCAAATCAGAAGCTGTATATTCTGCTTTGTGAATAACATCATTTTTAATTTCCGGAATAGTGTCTAAAGCGGTAAAATTACTTTTACGTAAAAGAAGATTTTCATTTTCTGTTTTAGCTAATTTTGCCAGCGAACTGTATTTGCTTAGCCATTCTAAAGGAATTAGGAAATAGTTTCCGTCAGGCAATAAAAAGAGTCTTTCTTTGCTTTTTATATTGGGAATAATTTCGCTGAAATTGATAGTAAAAACGCCAATAGTAATCATTATTTTAATGTCGAACCAATCTTCTTTTGTCTCTTCTTTTGAAGCTAAAACAGTATGACTTTCTGTAATGATTTCTTTGCTTTCCAGTTTTAAATTTTGGACTGTAAAACCTAAATTTTCAAGTTCATCTTTACGATCAATAACAAATTGAATATTAGCGTAAGGATCTTGGATTTCTGCATCTGAATTCAATCCAAATAATTCGTTTTTGATTTTTATTAAACCAAGTTCAGGTAATTTATTTGTATATAAAGTTTCGTCAGCACTTCGCTTAAACTGAATTATTTTGGGTTCATTGGCAATGCTGAAATCAACAAACGAATGTGTTTTTTTAGTTTTACTGGCATCAAATGAATAGCCATTATAATCAAAATATAGATTGAGATAATAACAGTTCTTGAAGAAATCATAAACAGGCTGAATCGTGCACGAAATGATTTTGTCACGAAGTTCAATCTCAAAACCCGTTGCTTCGATGTCGATTTTTTTAGCTATTTCAGGAATAAAACTTTTAAAGTAATCATCAACTAATTTTGAAGGTATTTCGATTGATTTTTTCTTTAAAAAAGGCTGCAGTTTTTTAGAATTAAGATCTTTTAACTGCCCTAATTTTTTATCGATAATTAACCAGCCCGGCTCATCCAAAAGAATATCAACACTATTGTTCATTGGTGAAAAAATAGTTTCGTTTTCTTTTAAAGATAAAGTATACGTAATTCCTTCGGTGTGTTTGTCAAATTGAATTTGAGGTTCAAAATAAAGCGGACTAACATCAACTCTTGAACGATAAAAATCTTTTTCAGGCCCAAGGTTAATTGACAACGGAAATTGTTCCTGAACAATTAAAGTATAAAAAGAAGCTAAATTTATTTTTAAATGCTGACGAATAGCAAAATCAATTTTAGAATCTTTTTGCAAATCAGCAATTGTTTTTGCCGATTTGATTTTAGCACTGAATTTTTTGAAAATGAAATCAGACTTTAAAGATTCGCATGCGGTCAGTATTTTTTTTGTATTTGAATCTAAATTTTCTAAAGCAATTCCAAAGCTTTCCAGTACGCCAGGAGTTGCTTTTTTGTCCAGATATTTAATTTCAGTAGTATTCTCAACAATATAAGCAGTTGGAATAAAGGCATTAAGATTTTTGTCAAAACTGATGTCAAAACAAAATTGAAATGATTTTGTAGGTTCCAAGATTTGAGGTTTGGTTTGTATGATTTTGGTTAGGCTTATAAAAGTAAAAAGTTTTCAAAATTGGGCTATTCTGAAAACTTTTTAAATGAACTTATATTACTTATATGGTAGAAAAACTAATTTTCCTGTTTAAAGCAAAGTGGAATAATTTCTCCTTTTGCTAAACAATATTTCTCTACCAATTCTGGTGCAATTTTATTAGTATAATCTTCTTCGATTACAATAAAACCAATGCTTCTTAATTTGTCGAAATAATCGCGTCCGTAAATACGAACGTGATCGTATTGTCCGAATATTTTAGCGCGTTCTTTTTGGTCTGTTATCGAATCATCAGCAAAAGTAACTTCTCTCGATAAATCCTGTGGAATTTGCAAAACAGCCATTCCGCCTGGTTTTAAAACACGGAATAATTCCTGCATTGCTTTTGTATCATCCGGAATATGTTCTAAAACGTGATTACACAAAATCACATCGTATTCGTTGTCTTTAAAAGGTAAATTACAGATATCTGCTTTTACATCTGCCAAAGGCGAAAATAAATCGGTTGTGGTGTAATCCAGATTTTTTTGCTTGCGGAATAATTTATAAAAAGCTTGTTCCGGAGCAAAGTGAAGCACTTTTTTTGGTGCCGTAAAGAAATCAGTCTGATCGTTTAGGTATAACCAAAGCAAACGATGTCTTTCTAATGAAAGTGTACTTGGTGAAAGTACATTATTACGTTGCTTTCCGTATCCGTAAGGTAAAAACGATCTGAAACTTTTTCCATCAATAGGATCAGTAAATTTGTCTCCTTTTAAAGATAAAGCTAAAATAGGACGCGCCACATAACTCAAACGAATTAATAATGGTCTTGGAATAGTATTTAAAACTAATTTAAAAAGTTTTTTCACGGTTAAGATTCGGGGTTGTAATTATAAAACTAAAGGAACTTTTCTGAATTCATCTTCTTCATTACTCTCAATTCCTAATGCTTTGTAGATATATTGGAACGTAGATAATAATTCTGGTTTTCCATCAATTAGTGCCACGTCATGTTCGAAATGCGCACTTGGTTTTCCGTCAGCAGTTAGAATTGTCCAGCCGTCTTTTAGTTGTTTGATGTTTTTTGTTCCCATATTGATCATTGGCTCGATGGCAACAACCATTCCTTCTACAAAAAGTTTTCCGCGTCCGCGTTTTCCGTAGTTTGGCATTTCTGGTTCTTCGTGCATTTTTTGTCCAACTCCGTGTCCAACTAATTCACGAACAACTCCGTAACCGTGAGCTTCAGTATATTTTTGAATCGCATTTCCAACATCTTCAACGCGATTTCCAGCTTTAAATTCTCTGATTCCTACATAAAGAGATTCTTTTGTTACTTGTAAAAGTTTTTTAACTTCCGGAGCAACTTCTCCAATTTCAAAACTATAAGCGTGATCTCCGTGATATCCATTTTTGAATGCACCACAATCTACAGAAATTACATCACCACTTTTTAAAGGTGTATTGTTAGGAATTCCGTGTACAACTTGTGCATTCGGACTCATACAAAGAGAATTTGGAAAATCATACAACCCAAGAAAACTTGGTACTGCGCCATGATCACGAATAAATTCCTCGGCTAATTTGTCAAGATATAATGTGGTAACTCCTTCTTTAATTTCAGAAGCAATCATTCCTAATGTTTTAGATACGATCAAAGCACTTTCGCGCATTAATTCGATTTCCTCTCTACTTTTTTGGATAATCATATTTTTCAGATTTTCAGTTCGCAAAAGTACAATTTTTAATGTTATTTTTTAAGTTATTTTTTGCCACGAATTCACTAATTTTTGAAAAGCAGAATTTAAAAAAAAATCAATTTTAGGAATGGAGTAATTTATTTTTTTTTGAAAATTCGTGAATTCGTGGCTGTTTAAAGCGTGAGAATAGATAGCTATCTCAGAAAAAAGCCATAAATTAGTAGTAAAATGTTGTAATCATGGAAACTATTATAGATCAGGATATATCTAAAGTAAAAGCTTTAAAAAAAATGAAAAGAACTGCTTTTGCATTTTTAGGCGTTGCAGTTCTTCTCTTTATAATTGCTATTTATTTTAAGATTCCTATGTTGCAGGCGTTTAGCGAAGCTGCAATGGTTGGTGGAATTGCCGATTGGTTTGCAGTTGTAGCTTTGTTTCGTCATCCGCTTGGGATTCCGATTTGGCACACCGCAATTATTCCAACTAAGAAAAATGAGATAGGAGAAAATTTGGGGAATTTTGTTTCGGAAGAATTTCTGAATCGGGAGAAATTAGAAATTAAATTAGAAGAATTCAACTTTGCTACAAAAGCGTCAGACTGGCTTTCGGAAGTAGAAAATGCCAATAAAATTGCGAATTTGGTTGCCGTGAATATTATTCCAGGCGTTTTAAAAACCATCAAAGACGAAGATATAAAACGATTCATTCAGGTTCAATTTAAAGAAAAATTAGAAGCAATAAATTTTGGAGATTGGGTCGCACTGGCATTGGAACCATTACAAAAAGGAAATGTAAAAGATCAATTGCTTACAAATCTTCTAGAAGTAATGAGTACCGAATTAGCCAATAATAAAGATTTGATTCGGAAAAAAGTAAAACAATCCACACCTTTTTTAAGTTTTGGTTTGGCCGATAAAAGCATTTCAGAAGGAATTTTTAATGGATTGCAAGAGTTTTTGGATGAAGCGAAAAAACCGGAAAGCGAAATCAGAATCAAAATAGACGAATATGTTGCTGATTTTTTAGAGAAGGTAAAAAACTCTGAAGAAATGAGAGTTAAAATCAATAACCTAATTCTTGGTTTTGCAGGCAAAAAAGAAGTTCAGGATTATATCAATGGAATTTGGGATGAAATAAAATTGTCCATTTCTACTGATTTAGAAAAAGGTGATGAGTCTTCCATTAAAAATAATATTTCAAGTTTAATTCAGGGTTTCGGAAACGGATTAAAAGAAGATCCGGTAATGATTGACAAAATCAATAATTTCATCAAAAATGATTTATTATCAGTTCTGCTAAACAATAAAAAAGTAATTGGAGATTTAATTTCTTCAACCGTAAAAAGCTGGGATGGAAAAGAGGTTTCTGAAAAATTAGAATTAGAAATCGGAAAAGATCTTCAATACATCAGAATTAACGGAACATTAGTCGGGGGCTTAATTGGACTCGTAATTTATGGAGTAGAATGGACGTATCATTATTTTGTAATGTGATTGTCAATAACAGAAATACTCGAAATGACATAAAAGACGCTCAAAAACAAAAAAGAGACAAATCCTAAAACTTGTCTCTTTTTCTATTAAAAAAAAGTGGTTTCTATAATAATGAATGACAAGTCATTGCATTGGGTTGCGGAACTCCCATTAATTCTAAAATAGTTGGGGCAATATCTCCTAAAACACCATTTTGAATGTTTTTAAGATTTTTATCAACTAAAATAATCGGCACTGGATTCGTTGTGTGTGCTGTATTTGGACTTCCATCAGGATTAATCATTGTTTCGCAATTTCCGTGATCCGCAATTACAATTGTCGTGTAATCATTGGCAAGAGCGGCTTCAATCACTTGTTTTACGCAAGCATCAACTGCTTCACAAGCAAGAATTGCTGCACTCATAATTCCGGTGTGACCAACCATATCTCCATTAGCAAAATTCAGGCAAACGAAATCTACTTCGCCTTTATTCAATTCAGGAACAAGAGCAGCTGTTAATTCATAGGCACTCATTTCCGGCTGTAAATCATAAGTGGCAACTTTTGGAGAGTTTCTCAAAATTCTTGATTCGCCTTCAAAAGGAGTTTCTCTTCCACCGGAAAAGAAAAATGTTACGTGCGGATATTTTTCTGTTTCGGCAATACGAATTTGTGTTTTGCCCGCTTTTTCTAAAACTTCACCAAGAGTTTCGGTAATATTATCTTTATTGTAAACAACTTTTACATTTTGATAAGTCTCGTCGTAGTTTGTAAGTGTTACATAATACAAGTTCAATTTGTGCATGTTTTGCTCATGGAAATCATGTTGCGAAAGCGCTTCTGTAAGTTCACGACCTCTGTCAGTTCTAAAATTAAAGAAGATTACAACATCGCCTTCAACAATTGTAGCTAAAGGTTTTTGTTCTTCGTCAACCATAACGATTGGAGCAATAAATTCGTCAGTAACATCGTGTGCGTAACTTTCAAGAACACTAGCAACAGCATTTTTTGAAGGAATTCCGGTTCCGTTAACTACTAAATCGTAAGCTAGTTTTACACGTTCCCAACGTTTGTCACGGTCCATTGCATAATAACGACCAACGATCGAAGCAATTTTTACCGGAGTATCTTTAATATGTTCTTCTAAATCGTGAATGTATTTTGCTCCTGATTTTGGATCAACATCACGTCCGTCTGTAAAAGCATGAACGTAAACCTGGTCTAAACCATATTCCTGAGAAGCATCTATTAATCCACGTAAGTGCGATGTATGAGAGTGAACACCTCCGTCAGAAACTAATCCTAAAAAGTGAACTTTTTTATTGTTTTCTTTAGCATAGGTAAAAGCATCGATCAAAACTTGCTCTTTGGCTAATGTTTGATGTGCTACAGCAAGGTTAATTTTGGCTAAATCCTGATACACAATTCTTCCGGCACCAAGATTCATATGTCCCACTTCGCTATTTCCCATCTGACCTTCAGGTAAACCTACGTTTAATCCGTCAGTACGAAGTTGAGCGCTTGGGTAATTTTTGTAAAGACTGTTTATAAAAGGAACATTTGCATTGTCTATTGCGGATACTTTAGGGTCAGGAGATTTCCCCCAACCGTCTAAAATCATAAGGATAACTTTCTTGTTCATTACTTTTTGTTTTGTACAAAGATAAGCCATTTCTAAAATGTGCAAAGAAAGCAATGTTACATTTATGTTTAATAAAATGAAGTATGTGAAAAAATAATAATTTAATTAAAGAAGGACTTATTTTTTAAAATTAATTCACGCTACGCTCTCTTTCTGAGCTTATTTTTGACAGCGTTATAGTCGATAAAATATTTAACACTGATTGAAAAAATGTGTTTTAAAGCATCATTATTAAGCAAGGCAGTTACATTATCCCTAAATTGTTTATCGATAATGCGTTCAAAATTAGAAGCACTATTACGGTATAAAACAGAAACCTGACTTCCCGGTGCAAACCACCAAGAATAAGATAAATCGGCATTCCAGGAATAAAAACTTGAATTTTTATTTTCAGTATATTGAGGATAAGGTGTTAATGTTCCGTCTTGCTGCAATTCAAGAATGTCTTTGTTTTCAGCATAAGACCAATATTGGCGAAGTGCTAAATTTAATGTCATCGCACTATTTAAAGCGTATTTTCCGGTAATTGTATTCGAATAAGTAATCACATTTCGATTTGCAAAAACAATTGTTTCCGGAGTGCTTTCATTGTCATCATCATCATAGCCGTCGATATAGCCTTTGTTGTTGTTTTTTCTAAAATAGCTAAAAGTATAGACCATTAAAAGCTTATCGCTAAAACGGTATCGAGGTCCAATATCGAATCCGTATGCCATTCTTCCAGGTTCATCAGCAATTGCAATTGACGGATTTATATCTATTGCAAATTTATGGTTGTAATTTGTAGAAATACTGCCCCAAGCCTCAATTCTTCTCGGAATAATAACATAACGATTGTCTGCTCTTGGTTCATAATAATCATGAGATACCAAAGGAAATACTGTGATTCCTCCGCCATAATAATTATTTTTTACCGTACTCAGGTTTACATTTGCTTCAATATTATTATCCTGTACTTTTCCGGATTCTTTATTAAATTCGGCATACATATTATAGTTAATTCTAAAACTATTAAAAAGCTTTGTTGGGTTTAGAATTCTATAATTGGCGTTTCCGTAAAAGTTGTAATAATTTGTATAAAAGTTAATTCCGAGATCGTTTGGATCATAACCTTTTGTAACAAAATCGGAACCTAAGCTGTAGCGATATTTTCCAGTAGTTTCGGCAAAACCAATTGTAGAGAAAACACCGGTTTTATCTTGAGGGAGATTGATAACACTATATTTTACATTTCCTGATAAATTATAGGTATTCGCTTTGGTGTTTAAATCCCAAACTAAGCCGGATACATTGGCATCTCTGTAATGTCCGTTTCTGGTAACATTGGTATTTATAAAGGTTACAGAAGAATTTTTTCGAAAACGCTGATCTAAAACCAATACATTGTAATTGGTCAACGGTTCGACAACTATTTTTCTCGTGTCGCCTGAAATGGTGTCTTTTATAGTAGCAAAAGTTTTTTCGGTAACTGCATTTAAAATACCAATTCCTAATCCATTTTTAGTTCTTCCTGAAACTTTTAAGGCATTAATTAAGTTAACATTCTGAACAGTTTCAAAGACTTCTTCGTCATCATTTAAGTCGGGTTCGATAGAAGGTTTTCCTCCAATTCTTCTCGAGTAAAAGATGTTTCCTTTATTAAACAAATCAGTTCCTTCAGTAAAAAAAGCCCGATTTTCATTAAATTGTTGCTCAAATGGACTCAAATTCAAGATTTGATCGTCGTATTTGGTTTGTCCAAAGTCAGGAACCAGAATCGCATCGAGCGTAAAAGCATCATTAATTCCATATTTAATATCCATACCACCTTTTATTGTACCATACGTTTTCTGGCCATCCGCAGCATTTAAATAGTAAGATGCATATGGCATAAAAAACAATCGGGTAGGAGGTTTGATATTTTCAATTCCTGTTAATTCCCCATTTTGCTGAGTAAATGTTCCTATTTTGGTATTAATTAGTGTCCATGTATATTTTCTGCGTTCTCTTTTTACTTCCCTAAAAAAATTAATTCCCCAGGTTTGTTTATTTTCTCCGGAGAAACGCAAAGCGGCGTAAGGAATTTTAATTTCAACAAGCCAGCCTTTATCAGTTATCTTGGCTTTGCTAATCCAAACCGCATCCCAGGAATAATCCTCGCCAATGGCATCTGTCATAATACAATCGCCTTGTACATCGGCTGCAGAAACAAAAAATTCAAAGTTTTGCTGTCCGTCATTAAAGCCATTTATAAAAACGCCAAAAATATCAGCAGTCCCAAAATTATCACGTTGAGAAATCTCTTTTAAAATTTTGTTTGGTTCATTGTCATACATCATGGCGCCTATGTAAATGGCGTCATTATTATATATAACCTTGATTTCTGTTTTTTGAGATTCGGGAATTGGTTTTCCGTTATCAGGTTCAAACATGATAAAATCAGAAGCAATCGGTGCGTTTTCCCATGCCGCCTCATCTAGTTTTCCATCAATAATAATGGACTGCGAGGTAGATTGTGCTTGCAGTGTTTTCTTTTGGCTGTAGCCGAAAGATACACTGAACAGAAAACAAAGGAAAACTACTTTTTTCATTTTGTATGATGAAGGATTCTTAAGATAATATAGACATTCAATTCTGTTAAATGTTACACTTTAAAATCTAAAAATTATATTTTTTTAATATTGTAAGTATATGACTACGTAATTAAAGTTAAAATAATATGTAAAAATAAGATTTTTACGTCAATATGCTAATTTTTTGTTTTTGATCTGTTAAATTTTAAACAAAACGTGCCTGATTCACAGTGTTTTATTTTTTCTACTTTAAATTTTTTCTATTTTTGCCATACCCAAGTTTGTTATTAACCTAAAGAAATTCAATGATTTACAAAATTTATCCCCTGCTAGTGTTTTTGTTATTATCTTTTGGTAAAGATTCAAAAAGCACTCCCGAGATTAAAAAAGAAGCAACGAAAAGTATCGCTAAAGTTGAAAAACTTACAGTCGAAGCTAAGATTGAAGTTGTGTATCATGCCTTGAATACAAACAATTATCAGTTGCCTGAACTTAAAACTTTTTCTGAAGCCTTAAAAGGATTTTACTTATTGAAAGAAAAGGGAATCATTCAAAAAGATATTTTAACGCTGATCGATTTTAGTTTGTCATCCAATACCAAACGTCTTTGGGTAATTGATTTGGCAACAAACACTATTTTATTTCAATCATTGGTTGCTCACGGAAGAAATACAGGCGAAGAATATGCATCTGCTTTTTCAAACAATAATTCATCTAACAAAAGCAGTCTTGGTTTTTATGCAACAGGCGAAATTTATCAGGGAAAACATGGAGTTTCTCTTCGTTTAGATGGTTTGGAAAATGGTGTGAATGACAATGCTCGCGAAAGAGGTGTTGTAATGCATGCTGCTGATTATGTTTCAGATTCTTTCATCAGAAACAATAAAAGATTAGGCAGAAGCCAGGGTTGTCCCGCAATTCCGTTTGAATTGAGAGATAAAATAATTGAAACTATAAAAAACAAATCATGTTTGTATATCTACCATCCGTCAAGAAGTTTTGCGATGGAAGAAAAACTAATTTCTTAGTTTAGCATACAAATCCGAATCTAAATTATAAATATCAGCTCTAAAAATGAGCTGATTTTTTTTGCTCCAGGCTGTCCAGTACCATTGATACAAAGCGTATTTTTTTGTTATCCTGATATTGGTTGTGATTTTGGTTTCAATAATTGAATCGATTTTTTCTTTCGGCCAATTTGTAGAAATGCTATCATTTAAAATATGTTCTGCAAGCTCTAACGGATTTTCAATTCGAACACAACCGGAACTTAACGAACGATTATTTCTTCCAAAAATATTACGATGATTGGTATCGTGTAAATAAACGCTATGATGATTCGGGAATAATATTTTCATAAGGCCTAACGAATTATTATAACCCGGACTTTGCACATATTTATAATTGCCAGGTTTGTTTTCATTCCAGTTACCCGGATCAACTTCATGACCCATAGTATCATATATCGTAATATTTTTATTTTTCAAATAATTACGATTGCGTTTCATGGCAGGAACTACATCTTCTTTTAAAATGGTTGGAGGAACTGTCCAGGTAGGATTAAAAACAACTGTTTTTAATACCGAAGTAATAATTGGAGTTTTTCTTTTACTTGTTCCAACGACAATATTACGTACTAAAGTAGTGTCTTGGCCTTCAACGACATTCAGGCTGTAATTCGGAATATTGATCATGAAATAGTTTTCAGCAAAATCACTGTTATACCAACGCCAACGCTCTAAATTAGCAATGATTTGTTGTTTTCTTTTTTCTTTAGAATAATTGAGAGCACTTATTGTTCCTTGCCCAATTACTCCGTCAGCTGCCAAGCCATGTCTCTCCTGGAATCTTTTTATTGATTCAAATGTTTTTTGGTTGTAAACGGTGCTTAAACTATCTTTTCCAGACATATCACCCCAAAATAAAAGCCTTTTTTTAATATTGATTAAAGCCGGATTTTTGTCGCTTAACGATATTTTTTTTGTCAAAGAATCCATCACAATCATTCCAATCACATCCTCTGGGAATGTATCAATAATTTCAAGTGCTTTTAAAAGCTGTTTATAAGTCTCTGATTTTGGTTGAATATTTTCGACAATGCTGTCTAATTTATTTTTGTTAAATGCTTTTATCAAAATACTATTAACATCCAGTTTTTTTTCTGTGAGATCCCAATCTGTATATAGTTTTTTAGGATCTAGTTTGCCTTTGTGCAAATGGTTTAGATATAATTCAAAATTATAAGTAAGCAGAATGTCGTAAGTGGCTAATTCCTTATCATTAAGTTTGCTGATTCTCTTTTCGAATTTTTCAAGCGTCGCAGATTTATAATCGTCTGGATTTAAGCCTAATTTTTCGCTATTTTTTATTTGCGACAAGACATAAGTTCTTTTTTTGAGATTTCCCCAAACGGTTTGATTATTTGAGGAATTGTAAAATTCCTGAAGCGTTTTACTTTTAAAAACACCTATTAAAGTAGTATCGATAGAAACTTTTCTTTCATCTGTAAGTATGATTGCAGGAGGTGGAGTTGTTTTTTTTACAGGAACTGCTTTAGGTTCCTCTTTTTTGCAACAAATAAAAATGGATACTATTAAAAGAAAGTAAAGTTTCTTCATTCTATAATTTTTTATACATCAAATAGTGTTCGCCAACATCTTTAATATCAAATGAATTACCCAGGGGTTGGTATTTCATTTTTTTGTAAAAGCCTACAGCGGCGGTTCTGGCGTTAAACCAAATCAAATCGACTTTATTCTCATTGCAGTAGGTTTCACAATGTTTGACTAAAGTCTCTCCAAATCCTTTTTTCTGATGGGTTTCTAAAACAGCCATCCCACGAATTTGTGCTTGATTTTGCTCAGCAAATATAGGATTGATTTTATCGAATAACGAAATAATTCCTGTTAAATTTCCATTATTAAAAAGTCCAAAATGATGTGTTGTTTCTAAATCATCTCCTTCAAAGATACAACTTTCTATAGGTTTTCCTTTTCTAAGAACAGGTTGACGAACGATATAAGTTTCTTTTGAGGGGATTTCTTTAATTTGAATCATAATTTATGAAAAATAATTAAGTGTATAACTTTTTAATTTTAAATAGGTTATAAGAAATTGTTGTTTTTAATTCATTTTTTTTGAAAAAAAGCTTGTTTTGAACTGAACTTATTTTTTATATTTGCACCAGTAATGCGAAAGTAGCTCAGTTGGTAGAGCTCCAGCCTTCCAAGCTGGTTGTCGCGAGTTCGAGCCTCGTCTTTCGCTCTAAAAAAACCGGAACTTAATTGTTGCGGTTTTTTTATCAAAGTTAAATAATTATTGATTTTTATTTTTTTAAACGATTTAATTTTTTATATTTGCACCCTGTTAATGCGAAAGTAGCTCAGTTGGTAGAGCTCCAGCCTTCCAAGCTGGTTGTCGCGAGTTCGAGCCTCGTCTTTCGCTA